>CABVEG010000245.1 GCA_902497185.1 uncultured Eubacteriales bacterium
AATTATAATACTGTTAATTATATTACTTGTTAAACTTATTAAAAAGTATAAGTAATCATATACGGTTAATAATTGCAAAATATCTTTAGTTTACTTTATATTCTTGAATTAAATTTTTTGTTTACTTTCACGGGCTAAAGTGGTATAATCATTGTATTACAAACAAAAGCTTTTGAGGTGGAATTATGATAGATAAAATTGCAAATGACAAGGAAATAAAGGATTTGTTTGAAGCAATACTCACACTTGAAAATATGGAGGATTGCTATAAGTTTTTTGAGGATATTTGTACCATAAAGGAAATGCAGTCAATAGCACAGAGACTTGCTGTTGCCAAAATGCTTAAAGCAGGAGAAACTTATCAGGCAATAGTAACTGCAACAGGTGCTTCTACAGCCACAATAAGCAGAGTAAACCGCTGCCTTAATTACGGTGACGGCGGATATAATATTGTATTAAAACGATTGGAGAGTAAGTAAATGAGTATTGATGATAAGCTAAAGACTTTAAATGATATGCAAAGACAGGCGGTCCTTACTACGGAAGGACCTCTTTTATTGTTAGCAGGTGCAGGCTCAGGTAAAACAAGAGTTTTGACTCACAGAATTGCATATTTAATTGAGAATGGAGTTAAGCCTTGGAATATTCTTGCCATTACGTTTACAAATAAGGCAGCAAGAGAAATGAAGGAGAGAGTTGCGGCTATTACTCCTCAGGGTGATGAGGTCTGGGTAAGTACATTTCATTCTACCTGTGTGAGGATTTTAAGACGGGAAATAGACAAAATCGGCTACAGCAATAAGTTTTCAATATATGATGCTGATGACAGCGAAAGACTTATAAAGGATATTTTAAAGGAACATAATATAAGTGATAAGGTTTACCCGCCTAAAATGGTTATTTCTCAAATTGGCGGACAAAAGGATCAGATGCATTCTCCTGAGGACTTTATGAAAGAAGTGGAAAAGGATTTTAGAATGAGAAAGGTTGCTGATATTTATGCAATTTATCAGGAGAGATTAAAGGAAAATAATGCCCTTGACTTTGATGACCTTATTTTTAAGACTGTTGAGCTTTTTAAGAAAAGACCCGATATTTTGGACAAGTATCAGGAAAGATTCAGATACATAATGGTTGACGAGTATCAGGACACTAACGGGGCGCAATATCAGCTTGTTAAACTTCTTGCATCTAAATATAACAATCTTTGTGTTGTAGGTGATGATGACCAGAGTATATATGGCTGGAGAGGCGCAGATATTAAGAATATTCTTGATTTTGAAAAGGATTTTAAAAATACTGTAGTTATTAAGCTTGAGCAAAATTACCGTTCAACAGGTCTTATACTTGAATCAGCAAATGCTGTTATCAAAAACAACAGAACAAGAAAAGCAAAGGCACTTTGGACTGATCAGGGGGAGGGTGCAAAGCTTAAATTCCACAATGCCTCAGGTGACAGAGAGGAAGCAAACTTTATTTGCAAAACCATTGACAAGGGAGTTACAGAGGGTAAAAAATATAGTGATTATGCCATTTTATATAGAAATAATGCACTTTCAAGAGTAATAGAAGAACAGCTTGTAAAGGATAGTATACCTTATAGACTTTTTGGCGGCACACGATTTTATGACAGAAAGGAAATTAAGGATATTATGTGCTATTTAAAGGTACTTAATAATCCTAATGATGATATTGCCATAAAGAGAATAATAAATGTTCCAAAACGTTCAATAGGTGATACTACTGTTGCTAAGATTTCAGAGTATGCTGCTGATAATCATTTAAGCTTTTATATGGCGCTTTGTGGCAGTGAAAATATAGACAGTCTTACATCAAGAGCAAAGTCATCTCTTGTGAAATTTGTGGAGCTTTTAAATGACTTTAATATTGATGCGGAAGAGCTGCCTGTGGCTGAATTAATTGAAAAAATTATTGATGAAACAGGATATAAAGCAGAGCTTGAGGCAATTAATACTGATGAATCAAGAGGCAGACTTGAAAATATAGGCGAGCTTATAAACAAGGCTGCTGAATTTGAGGAAAATAATGAAGGTGCAGACCTTGCGCAGTTCCTTGAAGAGGTTGCCCTAGTAGCTGATGTGGATGGCTATACCGAGGGTGACGACACGGTTGTGCTTATGACACTTCATTCATCAAAGGGTTTGGAGTTTGACACTGTGTTTATTGCCGGTTTTGAAGAAAGTATTTTTCCGGGATTTAGAGCTATGCAGGACGGTACAGGTATGGAAATGGAAGAAGAAAGGCGCCTTTGCTACGTTGGTATAACAAGAGCAAAGAGAGAGCTTTATTTAACAGCTGCAAAGAACAGACTTCAGCATGGTCAGAGAGTTTATAATATGCCATCCAGATTTTTAAAAGAAATTCCCTCAAAGTTTATTGAAAGAAGTGAGGACGGTCTTACGGTTAAAAAGGCTGAAGGAGGATTTGGCTTTGAAAAGCCTGTGCAGTATAATCCTGCCAAAAGAGTTGTAAATCCTTATAAAATGCCTGAACCTAAAAACGTATCTCTTGATTTTACTGTTGGAGATAATGTTAAGCATATTAAATTTGGCATAGGTCAGGTTAAGGATATGACTCCCGCAGGTGCAGATTATGAAATTACCGTAGATTTTGTCAATGCAGGCACAAAAAAACTTATGAGTAAATTTGCTAATTTAAAAAGGGTTTAAGGTGGTTATATGAATAATATAGTTTTAATAGGTATGCCCGGAGCAGGCAAAAGTACAATTGGTGTTGTTCTTGCAAAAAGTCTTGGCTATAAATTTATAGATTCAGATATTGTTATACAGGAACAAGAGGGCAGACTTCTTCACCAAATTATTTCTGATGTGGGGGACGAAGGCTTTAGAAAAATTGAGAATAAAGTAAATGCCTCTATAAACACATCAAATTCTGTTATAGCAACAGGAGGAAGTGCAGTGTATGGAAAAGAGGCTATGGAGCATTTTGCAAAAACAGGTAAAATTGTTTATTTAAAGCAAAGCTATAAGGAAATTGAAAACCGACTTGGTGATTTAAGCAAAAGAGGTGTTACGATTAAGGAAGGTCAGACATTAAAGGATTTGTATGACGAGAGAGTGCCTCTTTATGAAAAATATTCAGATGTTGAAGTTGACTGCGGAGGAAAAAATTTAAGGGATATTGTTAAGGAGATAGAGGCAAGGTTGTTTTATTAAACACTAATTTAGCTTATCTTTGCGGTTACAACGGACGACCAATGGTCGCCCCTACATTTAGGTTAGTACAGCTTGTAGGGGCGTGCATTGCACGTCCGC
>CABVEG010000246.1 GCA_902497185.1 uncultured Eubacteriales bacterium
ATCAATGGTTACAGGTACTATCTTTATTATGTGGTTAGGTGAAAAATTAACTGAAATTGGTATCGGTAACGGTGCTTCTTTCATTATCTTTGCTAACATTCTTCAGAATCTTGATGATGGTGTTAAGAATTTAGCTGTTAGTGCTCAGGGTAGTGCTATGGGCTGGGTAAAGGTTGCTATTATACTGGTTATTTTAATTGTTGTAATGGCATTTGTAATTATTGTTCAGGATGGTGAAAGAAGAATTCCTGTTCAGTATTCAAAGAAGCTTGTGGGCAGCAGAATGGTAGGCGGTCAGTCTACATACATTCCTGTTAAGGTAAATATTGCAGGTGTTATGTCAATTATCTTTGCTATTTCACTTTTACAGTTCCCACAGACAATTAACCAGCTTTTCAATAATTCATTCCTTACATGGTTAAGCAACTTGTTAAGCTTCCAGCATTTTTCAAAGTGCTTTATTCCTGTAAGCAGAGGATTTTTACCTGTAGGTACAATTATTTATGTAATACTTATATTCTGTTTCACATTCTTCTATACTTCTTTTGCATTTAATTCCGTAGAAGTTGCAGAGAATATGAAAAAGAGCGGCGGCTTTGTACCGGGTATCAGACCTGGTAAGCCAACATCTGATTATATCCAGAATATTGTCGATAGAATTTCTTTAATCGGTGCTATTACTTATGCTATTATCGCTTTAGTACCTATTGTACTTCAGTGGGTAACAGGTATAAATATGGGCTTTGGTGGTACAACATTACTTATCGTTTCAGGTGTTGCACTTGAATTGATTAAGCAGTTGGAAACTCAGTTATTAATGAGACATTATAAGGGATTCTTGAATTAATTAATTATAGCTTGTGTTCCCCTGACAGCAGTCGGGGGAACAAGTATAAGGGGATGCAATAATAATGAAATTAGTGCTTATTGGCTGTCCTGGAGCAGGCAAGGGTACTCAGGCTAAAATGCTTTCAAAGAAATATGATATTGCTCATATATCAACAGGTGATTTGTTAAGAGAGCAGATTAAGCAGGGTACAGAACTTGGCAAGAAGGTCAGTGAAATTATAAATGCCGGCGGACTTGTATCAGATGATATTGTTTCAGCTATGTTAGCTGAAAGAATTAAGGCTGATGATTGCAAGAAGGGTTATATTTTAGACGGTTATCCAAGAAATGTGGCTCAGGCTGAAGGCTTAAACGATATAGTGGGCAGTCTTGATAAGGTAATCTGCTACGAAGTTGACGATGCTGTTATTGTTGACAGAATGTCAGGCAGAAGAAGCTGTCCAAAGTGTGGTAAGATGTATCATATATCATACAATCCTCCAAAGGTTGAGGGTAAGTGTGATGACTGTGGTGAAGGTCTTATTCAACGTAAGGATGATAATGAAGAAACTGTTGTAAACAGATTAAAGGTATACCACGAAACAACTGCTCCTGTTATTGATTACTATGACAAGAAGGGCATTTTGTTAAAAACAAGTGGTGTAGGTGACATTGATGAAATATTTAACAACGTTTGCAATGCGTTAGAGGGTATTGAGTAATGTCTATAAAGATTAAGAAAGAACCCCATATAGAGGCAATGAGAATTGCTGGTAGAATTACCGGTGAAACACTTAATCTCCTTGAAAAAGAGTTGAAACCGGGCATGACTACTAAGGATTTAGATAGGATTGCTGAGGAGTATATAAGAGCACAGGGTGCAGTTCCTTCCTTTAAAGGTCTATATGGTTATCCGGCCTCAATATGTGCATCAGTTAATAATGAAATTATTCACGGTATTCCGGGCAAAAGAGTTTTGCAGGAGGGTGATATAATAAGTATTGACACAGGTGCCTATATTAAAGGCTTTCACGGTGATGCAGCAAGAACCTTTGCAGTAGGTAAAATATCTGCTGAAGCACAAAGGCTTATTGATGTAACAAGAGAAAGCTTTTTCAGAGGTATAGAATATGCAAAAAGTGGTAATCATCTATCTGAAATATCAGGTGCTATACAGGATTATGTAGAGGCAAATGGTTTTTCGGTAGTTCGTGATTATGTAGGGCATGGCATCGGAAGAGAAATGCATGAGGACCCTAATGTACCGAACTACAGATTTGGTAAGCGTGGTCCCAAGCTCATAAAGGGTATGACATTGGCTATTGAGCCAATGGTTAATCAGGGTAGTTACAAGGTTAAACAGTTAAGCGATGGCTGGACTGTTGTAACAAGAGATGGCAGCCTTGCCGCCCATTATGAAAATACGGTTCTCATTACTGATGGTGAGCCTGAGCTTTTAACCTTAGGAAAATAGGGGTGAAAGAATGTATTCAAAGGGTCAGATAGTTTTCTCAAAAAGCGGCAGAGATAAGGGCAGAGCCTTTATTGTATACGATTATAATGATGACTATGTATTTATCGTTGACGGAGATTTGAGAAAGTTGGAAAAACCAAAGAAAAAGAATAAAATTCACATTCAGATTACTAAAAAGATTGATGAAAATATTAAAGTCAAGCTTGAAAGTAAGTTATATATTCTTGATTCCGATATAAGGAAAGCTCTGGCAAAGTATAACGACAAGATTTAATGGATTCTGAAGGAGGTAGAGAGCCTTGGCAAAGGACGATGTAATTGAGGTTGAAGGCACTGTCCTAGAAAAGCTTCCAAACGCTATGTTCCAGGTTGAACTGGACAATGGACATAAGATTATTGCTCATCTCTCAGGTAAGTTAAGAAAGAACTTTATAAGAATTATTCCCGGTGACAGTGTTAAGATTGAAATGTCACCTTATGATTTAACTAAGGGTAGGATTACTTGGAGAGGCAAAGTGAGAAAGGAGAATGAACAATGAAGGTAAGACCATCTGTAAAACCAATGTGTGAAAAGTGTAGAGTAATTAAGAGAAAGGGTGCTGTCAGAGTAATCTGCGAAAACCCAAAGCATAAGCAGAGACAGGGTTAATAGCCCTGTCTTTTTGGCTGATTAAATGTAAGTAACAAAAATAGTATAAGGCTTAGGCTTTATATAAAAAAATATTTGATTGTTAATAAAATTCATAAAAAGTTTACAATTAAATTCTTGATTTTAGGGTATACCTGTGGTATACTTTTATCTTGGTGAATGTTTATTTTGACTCTATATTTTATGGTTTAAGAGGGTTAATTCCCCTTGAAGGCCCGATGACTGTTATCAGGACGCGGCTGCCCTGATAAAAATTTGTTGAGATAAATATTACACCTCGTAACTATATTAAAATACTATTTAAGAAAGAGGTGCAATTTATGGCTCAGATTCAGCAATA
>CABVEG010000247.1 GCA_902497185.1 uncultured Eubacteriales bacterium
GATATAAGAAAACTTAAAAACTATTTTTTAAAAAATAATGAGTATAGAAATTATCTTTTAGTAAGCGTAGGATTGAATACGGCACTTAGAATAAGTGATATACTCAGACTAAGATATGGCGATATTTATGATTACGAATTAAATGCATTTAAAAAGTATATAATTATATCAGAAAAAAAGACGGGGAAAGAACAAAGAATATTTATTAATAAGCAAATAAAGAGCGCTCTTGAAAAAATTAATTATAAAGAATTTAATTCTTTTGACTATTTGTTTGTTAATGATAAAAATGTTCCCATTAGCCGAATACAGGTGAATCGTATACTGGATAAGGCTTCTAAATGCACTAATATTGAACATATAAGCTGTCATTCCTTAAGAAAGACATTTGGTTATCATGCTTGGAAAAATGGGGTCCAGCCTGCTTTGCTTATGCAAATTTATAACCATTGTAATTTTGAAATTACTAAAAGATATTTGGGAATTTGTCAGGAAGATAAGGATGAGCTTTTTGACAAAATTGAACTATGATTCAAACGTAAATAACACCAAAAACACAGTTTGTCCGGATAAAGGATATAACATCCCTCCTGTATAAAAGCAGGAGGGAACTTTTCTTATTATTCTACAATTAAAGACTGCCTTCCAATATTCTTTGAGCTAAATCGGCTCTGTCAGAATCGCATATATCAGGATAGCCATTTTCCAAAGCATTTTTGTAAAAATCATATTTGTAATTTATTGTTTTTAATGTTTTTTTGAGTTCTTCTATTTCCTTTTCTACCTTATTTTTTCTATCAGCAAACAAGTCAAAACGCTGCTGTACCGTAGAAGGACCTTCAGCACACCAATCAATATATTGTTTAATATCTTTTAACTGCATACCTGTTTTTTTCAGGCATTCTATTGTATTAAGCATTACCAAGTCCTTATCGGTAAAAACTCGTCTGCCACTTTCACTTCTTTCTATAAGGGGTAAAATTCCTTCTTTATCATAATATCTTAATGTATGCACCGATAAGCCCATTTTTTCCGCAACTTCACTTATTGAATATATCATAAATATACCTCCTAATTTTAATTATAATAAAGTTAATGTTAACTCAAAGCTCTAATAGGAGTATAGCACCTATAAAAAACTATGTCAATATATGTGTTTTTAAAAAAATAAAAAAATTTTTAAAAAAAATAAAAAAAGTGCTTGACTTCGAGTTAACTCTAGGTTGTAGTATTTATTTAGAAAGTAGTTACAGAGCACGATAGGAGGTTAAAAATGAATTGTAATTTTAAGTAACATCATTAACTTATGAGGATATGAATTTAATTTAACAAAAACTTATACATAGGAGGACAATTATATGAAAAAAAGATTAATATTAACTGCAGCGGTAATAACAACTATTCTTTCATCCGCTGTATCTGCTGCTGAACTTAACATTGACGGTAATGATATTAGTACAGAGGTTGAAATATCTGACGGTAAAGCTATGGCACCTGTAAGAGCTATTCTTGAAAGCCTTGATTATTCAGTAAACTGGAATAACGACACCAAAACCATTGATGCACAGAAAAATAAAAGTGACATTGATATTACACTTAAAAATAATGGTGATTTAAAAGATGCAAAACCTATGTATGGCCTTGGTGAGCTTTTTGAAACAGATAATTTTTCAGGAGATGTATATTTGAATAATGTCGCAAATGAAGGCGGCGTATCAATGGCAAATGTTACATTTGAAAAGGGCTGTATAAATAAGTGGCACGTTCATGACCATGTACAAATTTTAATGGGTGTAATGGGTGAAGGCTATTGTCAAAAAGAAGGCGAAGATGCTCATCTTATACAGGTTGGAGATATTGTTGTTATTCCTGCGGGAGTTAAGCATTGGCATGGAGCAACCCACGAAAGTCAGTTTACACATATGTCTGTTTCCGGACCTGTTGTTGAGGGAATGGAAGCATTTGGTACAAAATGGCTTGAGCCTGTAAGTGATGAAGAATACAGCAAATTAAAATAAATATAAAATGATTTTAATAGGAGGATTATATTATGAAAAGAAAAGTAACCGTATTATTCTTAACAGCAGCAATGATTGCATCAATGGCAGGATGCAATAGCAGTACAACAGTAAATACTGCTGACACAGCACAGACAACGGAGGTGGCACAGGACAGCACAGCAACAGAAAATTCAGGAGCTGCCTTTACATTTAAAACAGATGAAGAAATTAAGGCAGAGAATAATTTTAATGATAATATGTTTGGATTGGTATATGAAGGTGCTATTACTGAAAATGTAGAAGGGGAGGTAAATATCCACCCTATCTCTTATGAGCGTAATGGTATTAAGATTGCAGCAAATGTTTACACTCCTGCAGGCTACAATGAGAATAATACATATCCTGCTGTTTGCGTAGCACACCCTAATGGTGGTGTAAAGGAGCAGGTTGCAGGATTGTTTGCCCAGAGATTAGCTGAAAACGGATATATAGCAATAACTGCCGATGCTGCTTATCAGGGTGGAAGTGAAGGCACTCCAAGACTTAAGGATGACCCCGCAAGCCGTGTTGAGGATATTCATGCTATGGCTGATGTTATAGCTCAGTATCCCGGAGTTGATGCAGAGAGAATAGGTGCACTTGGTATTTGCGGCGGCGGTGGATACACCATTAAGGCTGTTCAAACAGACAAGAGATTTAAGGCTGCTGCTACACTTTCTATGTTTAACAGTGGTGTTGTAAGAAAGAATGGCTTCCAGAATAGTCAGGTTGATACAATTCAGGAAAGACTTCAGGCTGCATCAGAAGCAAGAGCACAGGAAAAATCAGGAGGAGAAATTCAGTACACTGATAATGTGCTTGATACTATGACAGAAGAAGAGGCTAATGCAATGCCTGACGGACTTTATAAGGACGGATATTTCTACTATGGAAAGACTCACGCACATCCAAATTCAACATTCAGCTATACTGTAAGCAGTCTTTTAGACCTTGTAAACTTTGATGCAGCTGACAATGCAGAGCTTATTAATGTTCCGCTTTTAATGATGGCAGGAAGTGAAGCAGATACATTGGATATGACACAAGAGGTGTTTAATGCTGCTACAGGTACAGAGGATAAGGAGTTATTCCTTATTGAGGGTGCAAGACATATTGAAACATATTGGGTACCTGAATATGTAGAGCAGGAAGTAAATAAGCTTGTGGAATTTTATGGTTCTCGCTTATAATATTTTTGGGGCTGTCTATATCGGCAGCCTTAATTGTAATTAATAAATTAAAGAAAGAAGG
>CABVEG010000248.1 GCA_902497185.1 uncultured Eubacteriales bacterium
ATTATGTGAATTGAGGTGTTGTCATGGATAATATGAGAATTATGCCTATATTATTACTTGATGAAATAGTTCCCTATCCTAAGTGTAATTACACTATTAGTATAGATGACGATGAATTTGTAGAGGCGGTTAAGGCATCTATGGGTGCGGACAGCTATTTAATGCTTGTTAATGCTAAAAGCTATGATAAGGGACTTACAGAAAACAATATATATAGGATTGGTACTGTTGCAAAGATTAAGAATGCTATGAGAGGTCTTGACGGTGGTATTAAACTTTCTGTAAACTGTATTGAGAGAGCTTATATTGACAGTGTTCAGAAAAATTCAGATTATACACTTTGTCAGGTAGAGTCAATGGTGGAGATTAATACTGCTGATGAGGTTAAGGAAACTGCTTCCGTTGAGCTGCTTAAAGACCTTTTTGCAAAATACAGAGGGGTTGTGCCTATGTTGCAGCCTGCTCTCGTAAACGATGTTAAGAGAATAAATGACTTAGGTGTTCTTTGTGACAAACTTTGTGACAAACTTGTTCGTGAATTTGAGGACAAGAGAAATGTCCTTGAAGAAACGGATATTTATGAAAGAGCTTTGCTTACTATTGCTTTACTTGAAAAGGAAATTCAAAGAGCTAATGTTAAAAACGATATTATGCTTAAAGCAAAGGAAAATATTGATGAGGCACAGAAAGAATATTTCCTTAGAGAAGAACTTAGAGCAATTAATGAAGAATTAGGCGATAAAAGTGGCACAGGTGAGGAGATTCAAGGCTATAGAGAAAAAATGAAAGAGCTGAATATGCCTGAATATGCTGTAGAAAAGCTTGAAAAGGAATTTAAGAGATTACAAAGGTCAAATCCGGGTACTGCTGAAGGCTCAATTATAAGAGATTATATTGATAATGTTTTGTCACTGCCATGGGGCAATATGACAAATGAAAACACATCACTTAAAAGAGCTGAACAGATACTTAATAAGGATCATTATGGACTTGAAAAGGTTAAAGAAAGAATAGTGGAATATCTTGCAGTAAGACTTAAAGTGGATAATCCAAATGGACCTATTCTCTGTCTTGTAGGACCTCCCGGAGTTGGCAAAACATCTATTGCTAAGTCAATAGCAAGGGCTTTGGGCAGAAAGTATGTAAGAATGAGTCTTGGCGGTATAAGTGATGAGGCTGAAATAAGAGGCCATAGAAGAACATATTTAGGTGCTATGCCGGGAAGAATTATTACTTCAATAAAGCAGGCCGGAGCGTCAAATCCCCTTGTGCTTTTAGATGAAATTGATAAACTGGGCAAGGACTATAAGGGGGATCCTGCTGCTGCCTTCCTTGAAGTATTAGACGGTGAACAGAATGTTAATTTCAGGGACAACTATATTGAAATGCCTTATGATTTGAGCCATTGTCTTTTTATATGTACGGCAAACAGTCTTGATACTATTCCAGGACCATTAAGGGACAGACTTGAAATTGTGGAGCTTTCAAGCTATACGGCAGAGGAAAAGTATCATATTGCAGTGGATTATCTTGTGCCAAAGCAGCTTGAGGCAAACGGTCTTACTAAGGCACAGCTTAAATTTAGAAAAGATGCTATTGAAGATATGATTGAAAGCTACACAAGGGAAGCAGGTGTAAGAACTCTTGAAAGAACTATAGGCAAGGTTTGTCGTAAGGTTGTTAAGCAGCAAATAGAAGATGAAAATGCTGTTGTAGTTAATAAGAAGAACTTAACCGATTATCTTGGCAAGAGAATATTTAAGCCTGAAACAATAAATGCTTCTGATGAAGTAGGTATCTGCAAGGGCCTTGCATGGACTACTGTTGGCGGAACAACTCTTGATGTAGAGGTTAATATATTAAGGGGTAAGGGCAACTTTAAGATTACAGGTAATGTAGGTAAGGTAATGGAAGAAAGCTACAATGCGGCACTTAGCTATATAAGAGCAAATGCCGATGAGCTTGGTGTGGATATTGATTTTGAAAACACAGATGTTCATATTCATATACCTGAGGGTGCCACGCCAAAGGACGGTCCTTCAGCAGGTATTACTATGGCAACTGCTATGGTGTCTGCTATGACTAAAACACCTGTAAGAGCAGATATTGCAATGACTGGTGAAATAAGCATAAGAGGTAAGGTAATGCCTATAGGAGGCTTAAAGGAAAAGGTTCTTGCGGCAAAGAGAGCAGGCGTTAAAAAGGTTATAATACCTGTTGAAAATGCACCTGACCTTGATGAAATACCTGAATATGGAAAAGCAAATATGGAATTTGTCCTTGCATCTAAAATGAATGATGTATTGTCAAATAGTTTAATAAGATAATAAGTTGGGAGTCTTTAAGGCTCCCAATTTTTTATAGGATTAAAAATTATTTTTTTGCATATGTCTGAAAGCTGAAGGTGTCATACTTGTTTTATTTTTAAATTGATAAGAAAGATAATCGCCATGACAATATCCTGTTTCAAGTGCAATTTCCATAATTGATTTATTTGTTTGTATAAGCAACCTCTTAACGTGATTAATACGTACATTACCTAAATATTCCGTAAATGAAATACCAAGCTGACTGCTGAATAATCTTGAAAAATATGAAGTTGAAAAATGTGCATTTTTTGCCATATATTCAAGGGTTATATTTTTGTCATAATTATTTTCAATATAATATATTGCTTTAAGAATCGGTTCTGTCAGAGGTGATTTATGTCTTTTAATATTAAAATCAAGTTTATTTTCATATATAGTCGTTAAAAGTCTGTACAACATTCCTTGAAGTATAATTTCCTTATAAGGTACATTTTTGTTGTATTCCTCAAGCATTTCGCAAAACATATGTTTTATCTTAATCTGTATTTCTGCTGAAAATTGGAATAATTTCTGTTCATATAAATCATTAAATATGTTTTTACCTATTGATTGGATAAAGGGTTGAATAAATTGTGGAGTAAATTTTATAAGATACCTTTCATAAGGTGCGGCACTTTCGGAAATTGTACGATGATATGTATAAGGCTCTCCAATAGATACATCACCTGCATGATAGCTATAGCTTTGAGTAGGTGTAATCATTTTTCTGTCACCTGTGATTACATAATTAATGTCATAATGGCTTGCAGTAATTTCCATTGATGGCATACAGAAATCGTGGGGATAAATATTTCTCTGTACAGTGATTTGTTTCCCGTGGGGAATTGGTATTGGCATTTTTCTCATCTCCTTTATTTATTATAGA
>CABVEG010000249.1 GCA_902497185.1 uncultured Eubacteriales bacterium
ATTTTATTGAAATTTGTAGCTTATTTTTATATAATTAGATAAATAATTAAAATAAATGGAGGAAAAGATGAAAAGATTTTACGAAAGACAGGATTATAAAGGTTATCATAATGTTATTGACAGTAAGGCTGAACTTGAGGTAATAGGCTTTGATTTGATTTGTTTAGAACCGGGTGAAAGTGTAAGCTGCAATTCAGAAGAATATGAGCTTGGGTTAGTAATTCTTTCAGGCACCTGCAATGTAAAGGCAGGAGATTTTGCAGCAGATAATTTGGGCAGCAGAAGAAATGTATTTGATGGAAAGCCTACCACTGTTTATATTCCAAGAGATACTGAATATACTGTAGCGGCAAACGGTTACGGAACTCTTGAAATTGGTGTTTGCAAGGTAAAGGCTGATAAAAAATATAAGCCTTTTGTTGTAATGCCTGAAGATATTGTTACAGAGCACAGAGGTAAACTTAACTGGCAGAGAGATGTAAATGATATTATTACTTCAAAGTATGAAGGTAAAGTTGATAAAATTGTCCTTGGTGAAACCTATGGCTGTGCAGGACAGTGGTCAAGTTATCCATCACATAAGCATGATACGGACAATATGCCCTATGAGGTAAATATGGAGGAAATTTATCACTTCAAGGTGAATCCGAGTCAAGGCTTTGGCATACAGGTAATGTACAATGATGATATGACTTTAAAGGAAAGCTATATTATAAAAGACGGTGACAGTGTTGCAATTAAGAATGGTTATCATCCTGTAGCGGCAGCTCCCGGATATAGCGTATATTATCTTTGGGTAATGGCAGGAAAAAGCGGCAGAAAACTTACACCTTGTGATGATCCTAAACATTCATGGGTAAAAGCCGTAGAGAAAATGGTATAAAAATGAATATATATTTAGCACCTATGGAAGGAATAACAGGTTATATTTTCAGAACAGCACAGCATAAGCATTTTGGTGGTATTGATAAATACTTTACACCTTTTATTACACCAAGTCATAAAGGTGTTTTGGGTAAAAAGGTAATGGCTGAAATCCTGCCTGAAAACAATAAAGGACAATTACTTGTACCTCAAATTCTTACAAATTCAGCAGAAGGCTTTGTTACAATGTGCAAATCCTTGGAACAGTATGGTTATATTGAATTTAACCTTAATTTGGGATGTCCGTCGGGTACAGTTGTGTCAAAGGGCAGAGGCTCAGGTTTTCTGGCTTATACTGATGAATTGGATAATTTTCTTGAAAATATTTTTAAAAGCGGATTTGAAATTTCTATAAAAACACGTATTGGTGTTGAAAATCCCGATGAATTTTACAGGCTTCTTGAAATTTACAATAAATATCCTACAAAAGAGCTTATAATACATCCTCGTACAAGAAAGGATCTGTATAAAAATCATCCTAATATGGAGATATATAAATATGCTGTAGAAAACAGCAAAAATAAACTTTGCTATAACGGGGATATTTTTAATTTGGAAAGTTTTAAGAAATTTAAAAATAATTTTATGGAAACAGATACTATAATGATAGGCAGAGGTGTAATTATTAATCCTGCATTACCGCTTATTATTAAAAATCAGGGGAGTATTACAAAAGATAGCCTGAAAAGTTTTTATTACAATGTTTATGAGGAATATAAAGAGATACTTTCAGGCAGTGTGCCTCTTATGTATAAAATGAAAGAACTACTTTTATATATGGTTGAGCTTTTTAACAATAGTGAAAAGATAGCTAAAAAAATAAAGAAGTCAAAAAATATTAAAGACTTTGATGCAGCAGTGGAAGAACTGTTTTGTTTGTGTAATATTGATTAAAAAGATTTCAATGTCCTTATTTATGTTACAGCTTTGTGCAAAATTATATTGATGTGTAAATGTATAAAAAAGATTGATATGTAAATACGTAAAAATACTTGACAATATTTTTTTTTGGCTTTATAATGAAATAAGTTTTAAAAACAGTGAAGGCGAAAAGTAGATATAGTGGTTTTAACAGAGATAGATTGTCATTGGCTGTAAGCAATCTTTAAATAAAGCTATGTTGAAGTTCCCGCCGGAGTTCTTTTCCTGAATTTTCAGTAGGGAAATGCGGTTGAGGTCGTTATTCTTCGTAAAGTGCCTGATATATTTATGCATCAGGAAGCTGGGTGGTACCACGGTATATTATCGTCCCTTATTGTATAATAAGGGGCGTTTTCTTTTTAATAAGAATGGAAGGAGATAAGAAATGAAAGAAAAATTAAGCCAGATTAAAGAACTGGCAATTAAAAAGCTGTCAGAAGCAACAGATCTTAAGTCATTAGATGATTTAAGAGTTGAAATTCTTGGAAAAAAAGGTGAATTAACTCAGATACTTAAAGGTATGGGTTCATTAAGCAAGGAAGAAAGACCTGTTATTGGTCAGCTTGCAAATGAAGTAAGAAGTGAAATTGAAACTAGGCTTGAGGATGCTAAAAAATCTCTTGCCGCTAAGGCACAGGAGGCTAAATTAAAGGCTGAAACTATTGATGTTACTATGCCGGGTAAGGTGACAGAGCTTGGTCACAAGCATCCTATGACACAGGTTATTGATGAAATTAAAAATATATTTATTGGTATGGGTTATGAAATTGCAGAAGGACCTGAAGTAGAAACTGCTTATTATAACTTTGAGGCGCTTAATATCCCTAAGGACCACCCTGCAAGAGATGAACAGGATACATTTTATGTAAACGGTATAGGTGATTTCTTATTAAGAACACAGACATCACCTATGCAGGTAAGAGTTATGGAAAACAGAAAGCCACCTATCAGAATTATTGCTCCGGGTAGAGTTTATCGTGCTGATGAGGTTGATGCCACACATTCTCCTATTTTCCATCAGCTTGAGGGTCTTGTTATTGATAAGGGTATTACTATGGGCGATCTTAAAGGTGCTCTTGCAGAATTTGCAAAGGGTTTGTTTGGTGAAGATACAAAGGTAAGATTCAGACCTCACCACTTCCCATTTACTGAGCCAAGTGCTGAAATGGACGCATCCTGCTTTGCTTGCGGAGGCAAGGGCTGCAGAGTTTGTAAGGACAGCGGCTGGATTGAGGTTTTAGGCTGCGGTATGGTTCATCCTAAGGTGCTGGAAATGTCAGGTATTGATCCTAAGGTTTATTCCGGTTTTGCCTTTGGTATGGGACTTGAGAGAGTTGCAATGCAGAAG
>CABVEG010000250.1 GCA_902497185.1 uncultured Eubacteriales bacterium
TGTGTTGCTAATACTCCTTTGTCTTGTGACAGCATTTTACGGAACATTCATTTGCTTTATTACAGCATTCTATTTCCATATTGTACACCTCACTTCCTTAAATATATAATATACCCCTTAGGGGTATATGTCAAGAACTTTTAAAAAAAAATATCCCATCTAAAAAGATGAGATATTTGAATATATATTTTCAATTTTAGACAACTTGCTTACCCTTCCATTTACCGCTTTTATATCTTATTACGAAGAAGAAGGCTCTTACACACCAATCCATAATCATTGCAACCCATACACCAAATACACCCAATCCGAAGAATTGACCTATTATGTAGCTGAATATTACTCGGCATATCCACATTGATATAATTGATGTAATCATACTAAACTTAACATCGCCTGCTGCTCTGAATACATTTGGCAGAACAAAGGCAAGAGGCCAAATAATCATTGAACAGGAACCATGAAGGAGTAATATATGCTTTGCAGAGGTTGATGCCATTTCAGACAAATTATAAATCTTCATAACAAATGGCAGCATCACAAATGTCAGCAATACTGAAATAATTATGCCGATATACGCAAATATATGAAGCTTAATCGTATAATATTTTGCCTGTTCATAATCTCCTGCTCCAACACATCTGGATATAACTGTTACCATAGCCAAACCTGTTGCAATACCTGCTATATTCTGAAAAGAAGCAATAATATTGCTTACTGCATTAGCAGCTATTGCATAAGTGCCAAATGTGGATACAAGACTTAACACAAGTATTTTACCAAGCTGGAACATACTATTTTCCATACCGTTAGGCACACCAATATAAAGTATTCTCTTTACCATATCCCATCTTATTTTATATTTAATACTTTTCTTAATATGGATCTGCAAATTCTGATTGCAGGCAAGAACCGTTATTACAATTCCTGCAAAAATTCTTGACACAAGGGTCGGTATTGCAACACCTTCAGTTCCACATTTAAAGCCATATATTAATATTGCATTACCTACTACGTTAATAATATTCATCATTATGGATACTTTCATTGAAATATTGGAATTACCCATTGACCTGAATATGGCAGCACCACAGTTATATAAAGCAATAAATGGTATTGATGCCGTAACAATAAGAATATATGTATTGGCATGCCCCTCAACATCAGCATCAATTTGTCCAAAAACTCCGTGAAGTATAAGATTTTTACACAAATACACTAATACCATTATAACAACGGAAATTATTGTTACAAACCATACAAGCTGATTTGAAGCTTCACAAGCATTTTCCTTATCCTTTAAGCCCAAATATTGTCCCGCCACAACAGCGCCTCCTGTTGCCAGTGCCGCAAAAACCTGAATTAACAGGACAAAGCAACTGTCTACAAGAGATACACCCGATACAGCAGATTCTCCCACTGATGCTATCATTATAGAATCTGCAAGACCAACCAATATAGCTAAAAATTGCTCAATAATTAAGGGTACAAGTAATGTTACTAAGTCTTTACCTGAAAACAAATATTTGCTTGTATCTTTCTTTTCTCTCATAAATATCAACTCCCAATGGTGTATTATACACTCTTTACATAAATTTTACAAGAGTATTTTCAATAAAAAAACAGAGGCATTAAATACCTCTGTTAAATCAGTATAAAAAAAACAAATTTATTGTTCATTTTAAATATTACATTTATTTATAAAACTCAATCAACTGTTTAAAACTGTCAAGTGAATTTTCAACAGTTGATTTATCTACACAATAAGCAATTCTGAAATATCCAGGGCAGGCAAAATTAGACCCAGGAACTATTATAAGCCTAAATTCCTTTGCCTTCTTACAAAATTCCCTGTCATCAGATATAGGACACTTAGGAAACATATAAAATGTACCCTTAGGCTCAACACATTCATAGCCCATTTCCGTAAGTGCTTTATAGAGAATGTTCTTATTTTCCTCATAAACAGATAAATCTGCTGTCTGACCAATAACCTTTTTTATAACTTTTTGCTGTAAAGTAGGCGCATTGACAAAACCTAAAATTCTGTTTGCAACCACCATTGCTCCTATAACATCATCAAAATCATCAAGTTCACTCGGCACAACAAGATAACCTATTCTTTCTCCCGGAAGAGATAAGCTCTTTGAATAAGAATACCCTACAACCGTATTTTTGTAATACTTTGTTACATAAGGAATTTCAAGACCGTTAAATGCAATTTCTCTGTAGGGTTCATCACTAAATAAATAAATGGATGTACCAAATTCAGATTGCTTTTTTTCAAGAATTTCAGCCATTTTCTTTATATCATCTTCAGTATAAACCGCACCTGTAGGATTGTTAGGACTGTTAATAATTACGCACTTTGTTTTAGCTGTAATCTTGTTTTCAAAATCATCAAAATTAATTGCAAATCTTTCAAGGTCAGCATTTACCATAACCTTAACTCCATCAAAATTACTTATGTAGTTATCGTACTCGCCAAAATAAGGAGCAATAACCATAACCTCATCACCGGGATTAAGTATTGCCTTTAATGTAACATTAATACCACCGGCAGCACCTACAGTCATTATTATATTTCCTGCATCTAAACTGGTTCCATGAGTTTTATTTGTATAATCAGCCACAGCCTGTCTTACATCTTCAAAACCTGCATTATTTGGATAACCGTGAAGCTCCATTTCAGGCTCATTTTCTACAAGGTCAATTATTGCCTCTTTTACACAGGCAGGCGGTACTATAGATGGATTACCGAGAGAAAAATCGTAAATATTTTCCTTACCATATTTTGCAGCCATAATTTTACCTTCCTCAAACATAGCTCTTATGGCTGAACCGTTTTTAACAAGCACTTTCATTTTTTCTGAAATCATTTCATAATCCCTCCTTATAATTTATATCTATAATACACCTTTTAGTAAAATAATTCAACATTTTTTATACAAAACAAAGAAAAAGCTTGTTATCCATAATACATTTGTAAAACAGATAACAAGCTATCTCATTGATTCTTCAATCATTTTATTTAATCTCTTTCTTTAATAAAAATAGTAACTTTTTTACTTATTGATTAATTACCTACTCTTTAGTAACCCCATTGTTACAATTAATTATTTATCAACTTTAAGTTTTAAAAGTATTAAGCATTTATTTTTCATTTTTTTATAATGATTTTATTTC
>CABVEG010000251.1 GCA_902497185.1 uncultured Eubacteriales bacterium
TTGCCAAGTTTACGTCTTATAAGCTCAGTACCTCCAAGCATATTACTCCACTGGTCATCACCGCCAAACTGCATATTACAGCCATACTTTCTGAAAAGCTCATAGAAATCATAGCTTTGCATAATCATATAGTTAAACTCAAGGAAGGAAAGACCTTTTTCCATTCTCTGCTTGTAGCACTCAGCAGTAAGCATTCTGTTTACACTAAAGTGTGCGCCAACATCTCTTAAAAGCTCAACATAATTAAGGTCTAAAAGCCAGTCGGCATTATTTACCAAAAGCGCCTTACCCTCTGAAAAATCAATAAAACGTGACATCTGCTTTTTAAAACAATCAACATTATGCTGAATAGTTTCCTTAGTCATCATCTGACGCATATCAGTTCTGCCTGATGGGTCGCCTACCATAGCAGTACCGCCGCCAATAAGGGCAATAGGCTTATTTCCTGCCATCTGCAATCTCTTCATAAGACAAAGTGCCATAAAGTGACCAACGTGCAAACTGTCAGCTGTAGGGTCAAAACCAATATAAAAAGTAGCCTTACCGGCATTAATTAATTCCTTAATTTCATTCTCATCCGTAAGCTGTGCAAGCAGTCCTCTTGCCTTGAGCTCATCAAAAATCGTCATTACAATTCTTCCTCCCAAAAAAATAAAAAGGGCATTCCCTCACAAAGGACGAGAATACCCGTGTTACCACCTTAATTCACAGACAAAAAGTCTGCCTCTTTGGATTATAAGGCATCCGTCCCACTTGCTCCAAGGGTGTAATTCACATATTTATCTGCTGACAGCCTTACACCTGACGGCTGACTCTCTGTGTTGTAACGATAAACAGCTTAATGCTTCCCTTTTCATAACAATTATTAATTAATAATATATCATATAAAAATAGAATTGTCAAGAATATAATCATTAAAGCTGTACAAAATAAATTTGGGAGGTGAAAGCCTTGGATAAAAAAGAAAAGGATTTTTTAATAGGTCTTATGTACAATGACGGTGACCTTAATCACCTTTCTGAAGGTACAGCAGACTATATGGGCGAGGGCTACATTGATTTTAAAAGGGAACCTGAAAATGAAAACGAAGAATAAAATAATACTAAGCACAGCTTTGGCAATGGGTATGGCAGAAATGGCAAGCGAGGTAAATTATATTTTTGAATCCGTGTTATCAAGAGGAAATAAGCTTGACCTTGCCAAGTGTGCCAATTTATCAAAGGAGGAAAAAATAGTTGAAAATGACAACAGAAATGAAGGGAAAAAAAGGAGTTTGTGGGAACAAAAATCAAGGAATTGTTTCTGCTATGTTAAGGGTTATGATGACACCCCTTTATACTGCAAGGTATATCTTCAGAAAAATTTTTGCAAAAGGTGGGTTTTGGTGGTTCACGGCTATGGCGGCGATGGCGACACTTTGGCTTACGCATCAAAAAAATTCTATGACAGAGGATATAATGTAGTTGTACCCGACCTTAGAGCCCACGGAAAAAGCGGCGGCAAATATATTGGTATGGGGCAAACAGACAGTCGTGACATAATAAAAATAATTCACCTTATTATAAAAGGCGACAGCAATGCCGAAATTTATATGTATGGTGTAAGTATGGGCGGCGCCGCCGTTCTTATGACAGCATCAGAAAAGCTGCCTGAAAACGTAAAAGCTGTTATAAGTGACTGTAGCTTTGACAATGCCAACAAAATAATAGGCTATGAGCTAAGGCATAATTTCAGATTACCTTCTTTTCCTATTGTAAGCCTAATTGATTTTATGTGCTTAAAAAAAGCAAAATATGATTTGCGCCTTGCCTCTCCTGTAGACAGAGTAGAGCATATTAAAATACCGGCACTTTTTATACATGGAGGTAATGACAGCCTTGTACCTACTAAAATGGTGTATAACTTATATAAAAAAGCAAAGTGTAAAAAAGCACTTATGATTATTAATGAAGCAGGACATGGGGTATCCGCCTTAGTTGACAGTAAAAAATACTGGAGAGGTGTGTTTGGATTTATCAATAAGGTTGAAAAACAAAAGGGATAAGCTATAAGTTTAATTATTTAATAAAAGCATTGAAGTTCTACAGCCTTCAATGCTTTTAAATTTAAAACTATTTTTTAATTACTTTTCTTAAAACAGCTGCCATATCTGCATTATCAACTACCCCATCACCGTTGTAGTCAACAGCTTTTAAAGCAAGGTTGTCAGTTAATATACTATTATTATCAATATACTTCATACCAAGTACAGCATCAGTAATATCAACATTGCCGTCAAGATTACTATCACCTAAATCTGCAACCCTTAAATTACGAATCCATGCACAATCTTCACCTTCACAGCCTGCATCATCCTTTGAGTATTTACATGTAATGACATTTTCGCCCTCTCCTAAAACAATACATCCTATATACGGATTATCAGGAGTATATGTATCCGTTCCTGACATTACCTTAACCTTTGCACCGTTATTTCTCATTACAAGGGTATCTGTTCCTTCTTCACTTGAAACAGCCATTTCATAATAAAGTAGGCAAGGGCCCTCAATAGTCATTGTAAAAGTTGAACTGCTGCTGTCAATTTTGTTTGTACTTACTGCATAGAAGCTGTCATTTTCCTTAACAACACTCCAACCATCATTTGTAGCATTAATTTCAACCTTCTTTGGTGATAAGCTGAAAAGCTTTTCCGGAGTGTAATCAATATATTTAATTACTGTATCAGGAGGATAAAGCATAGTATCATCAGCAAAGGCATCCTTGTGACAATATACCGTACTAAGTCCACAGTTATAAAAAGCATAATTTCCTATAGATTCGACAGTGTCGGGAATTGTAATTTCTGTAAGTAAAGTACAACCGTTAAATGCACCATAGCCAATTCTTACAACAGGTATATCAAGTATGTTTTCAGGTATGACTACATTAGTAACAGTTGTGTCACAGTCTGTAATTTCACCTGTGGAAATGTTGAAGTACATATAGCCTCCTGAAACAGGATATTTTGCAATGTCACCGTCAATGCCTATTGTTGTTGTTTCAGTATCAGGCTCTGTTGTAAATTCGTTATCCTTCTGTTCATAATGAACAGGAGTCCAACCACCTAATACTGTATTAATTGTATACTCATCACTTAATAAGTTATCAACAATAGCCTTAACATCTTCATCAGACATCTTAGTAG
>CABVEG010000252.1 GCA_902497185.1 uncultured Eubacteriales bacterium
TTCACGAATTATTATTCCCCGTATTTTTTCTGAACTCATCTGTATCTGCTCCCATACCGTTTTTGTAGGCTAAGTAATAGTTAATATTGCCGCTTTTCTCAAATAAATACCAAAAGAAATCATTCATACTAAGAATTCCTCCTTATGATATTATGTTGTGTAAATATTTTTAATATATGCCATATAAAAATTGCCATTAAATATTCTTTGAATCATAACCGAAATTCTTTAACAGAAAATCACTATCTCTCCAGTCCTTTTTTACTTTAATCCAAATTTGTAAATTAATCTGACTGCCTAAAAATCTTTGAATATCACGTCTTGCATTTGAGCCGATTTTTTTTAGCATTGAACCCTGCTTACCTATTATGATACCCTTGTGGCTATCTCGTTCACAGTATATTGTTGCGTCAATGTCCATAATATCCTTATCTTTTCTATGCTTCATTGAAGTAATTTCAACAGCTATACCGTGTGGAATTTCATCTTGTAAAAGATACAATGCTTTTTCTCTTATTATTTCAGATACAATCTGCTTTTCGGGCTGGTCTGTTATCATATCTTCCGGGAAGTATTTTGGACCTTCTGGAAGATATTTTTCAATATTTTCAAGTAAAGTTTCTTGATTTTTACCCTTTAAGGCTGATAATGGTATAATTTCAGCAAAGCTATATTCTCTGCTGTAGTTTTCTATTACCTTTAAGAGCTGCGGCTTTTCAACTGTATCGATTTTATTTATTACAAGAAAGACAGGAGTGTTTACTTTTTCAAGTCTTTCAAGTATTTCTTTATCGCTATCCTTAATTTTTTCATAAGGCTCGATGAGATACAGTACAATATCCACATCGTTTAGTGATGTTTCAGCGCTTTTAACCATATAATCACCAAGCTTTGACTTGGCTTTGTGAATGCCCGGAGTATCTACAAATATTACCTGCATTGTATCAGTTGTCAGTATAGTTTGTATTTTGTTTCTCGTAGTCTGGGGCTTGCTTGAAATAATGGAAATTTTTTCGCCTATTAACAAATTCATTAGTGTGGATTTGCCTACATTTGGTCTGCCTATTAATGATACAAAGCCTGAATGAAAATTTTTACTCATATTTATTACCTTTCGTTTACTTCCTTTAATTTATCTCTTATTTGTTTAAAGTCCTCCCATGCTGCCGGTTTTTTGCTTTCATCACGCAAAAGAGCAGAGGGGTGATATGTAGCAATTATATCAATACCTTTTTTGTTATACCATTTGCCTCTGTCACGAGTAATTCTGAACTCCGGCTCTATTATTGCCTTTGCGGCAATTCTGCCAAGGCACACAATAATCTGAGGTCTTATGAGCTTAAACTGCTGCCTTAAATATTTTATACAGGCTGCCTGTTCCTCGGGAAGAGGGTCCCTGTTTTGAGGAGGCCTGCATTTTACGATATTGGCTATATATACCTGACTTCTGTTAAGATTAATTGCACCAAGCATTTTATCAAGGAGTTTTCCTGCATTTCCAACAAAGGGCTCTCCCTGCATATCCTCGTAATATCCCGGACCTTCGCCGACAAATAGTATTTTGCTGTGTATGTTGCCTACACCTATAACTACGTTATGTCTTGTTTGACACAACTGACAGTCGGTACAGTTGTTACATAAATAATTAAGCTCGTCCCAAGTCATAGAATCACCTTTACTTTAGCTTGAAGGCATAAGGTAAAAGTTCTGATACCTTATATACCTTAATTTCGTTTTCGTTACCTAATATAATTTCGCCGTCGGACATAAATTCACTTATAACCTGTCGGCAAATACCGCAGGGCATAGTAAAATCATTAGTATCAGATGCTATTGCAAGTTTTACTATATTTTTTTTAGCCTCCGAAATGGCTTTAAAAATTGCCACTCTTTCTGCACATACAGTTGCACCATAAGATGCATTTTCAATATTATTTCCTAAAAATACCATACCGTCACTTGTTAGGACAGCAGCACCTACTTTAAAACCGGAGTAGGGTGCATATGCATATTCCTTTGCTTTAACTGCCATTTCATATAACTGTTTGTTTTCGTCCATATTTATCTCCTTAAATTAAGGTTATTAAGTATTTCCTCCTGTTTTTTAAACATAACCTTTTCCTCTTCTTCAACCATATGATCATAGCCAAGTAAATGAAGCATACTATGAGCAGTTAAAAAACCTATTTCTCTATTAATTGAGTGTCCATATTCCTTAGCCTGTTCAATTGCCTTTTCTATGCTGATGATAATATCACCTAAATATATTTTTGAACCGTCATCGGGAAGACCTTCTTTTTCAAAATCTATAAGAGGAAATGAGAGAACGTCGGTTGGTCTGTCAATTCCTCTGTGTTTTAAATTAATAGAGTGAATTTCTTCATTATTTACTATTGTAACACTTACTTCACAGTTATCTGAAACATTTTCATATCTAAGGCTTTCCTTAATTACATCATTGATAATCTTTTCATTTACTTCTATATCTGTATTGTTTTCAAATAAAACGTCCATTATTTAACCTCTTTTTTGTTTTTCTTTTCAAATGCTTCATAGGCTGATATTATCTTCTGAACAAGAGGATGACGCACAACATCCTTGTTAGTAAGGTTGCATATTTTTATGCCTTCTATGTTTTCGAGTATTTTAACAGCCTCGATTAGTCCTGATTTTTTTCCGTGAGGCAAGTCAATCTGTGTAATATCTCCCGTAATAACTGCCTTTGAGCTGTAGCCAAGTCTTGTTAAAAACATTTTCATCTGTTCCGGGGTTGTATTTTGAGCCTCATCCAGCACTATAAAGGAATTATCCAGTGTTCTTCCTCTCATATAGGCAAGGGGAGCAACTTCAATAGCGCCTTTTTCCATATTTTTTAAGAAGGTTTCAGCCCCCATTATTTCGTATAAGGCATCATACAGGGGTCTTAAATAGGGGTCAACCTTATCCTGTAAGTCACCCGGCAAAAAGCCTAAATTTTCTCCTGCTTCTATGGCAGGCCTTGTCAATATAATTCGGTTTACGTCACCATTTTTAAATGCCGTAATAGCCATAGCCATTGCAAGATAGGTTTTGCCTGTACCGGCAGGACCTACACCAAAAACAATGGTATTGTTTTTTATTGAATCAATATAGTATTTCTGACCCAATGTTTTTGGCTTTAAGGCTCTGCCGTTTATAGTC
>CABVEG010000253.1 GCA_902497185.1 uncultured Eubacteriales bacterium
CCAAAGCTTTGCATATATTTCACCCCCTTTCCTTTAATTAAATTATATATAAAACAAGTTAATTAAACAAGAAACAGGTGAAAAATATAGTGTAAACAAAATGGTAACATTAATATTTGTAAGTGTTTATATAAAATATTAACAAAAAAAATAGTAAAATTAAAAAAAATATATGGAAAATATATGAATGCTGTGTTATAATCAGAATATAAAATAATATGGAGGTATACATAAAATGGGCATAACATTAAAATTAAACGGTATTAAGAATTTTGTAAGAGAGGATGAGCTTCCTAAGATCGAGCCTGCCGTTAAAATGGCAAGCGACCTTTTATATTCAGGCAAGGGAGCAGGCAATGACTTTATTGGCTGGGTTAATCTTCCTTTTGACTATGACAAGGAAGAATTTGCAAGAATGAAGGCTGCAGCAAAGAAAATTCAGTCTAACAGTGAAGTTCTTGTAGTTATCGGTATAGGTGGTTCTTATCTTGGCGGAAGAGCTGCTTTAGACTTTATTAACGGCAATAATTACAACAATAAAAAGCATCCCGGCTTACCTGATATTTACTTTGTAGGCAACAGTATCAGTTCTGATTATTTAAGTGACATTATTGAAATGATTGGCGACAGAGATTTCTCTATTAATGTTATTTCAAAGTCAGGCACAACTACTGAGCCTGCCATTGCTTTCAGAATCTTTAAGAAGATGATTGAGGATAAGTATGGCAAGGAGGGTGCTAAGGAAAGAATTTTTGCTACAACTGATAAGGCAAGAGGTGCTTTAAAGTCACTTGCAGACCAGGAGGGCTATGAAACCTTTGTAATTACTGATGATATTGGCGGCAGATTTTCTGTTTTAACTCCTGTTGGTATTTTACTTATGGCTGCGGCAGGCATTGATGTTGATGCTGTTATGCAGGGTGCGGCAGATGCAGCTACGCAGTATAAAAATGATGACCTTATGAATAATGACTGCTTAAAGTATGCAGCTCTTAGAAATATTTTATACAGAAAGGGCAAGGGTATTGAAATTCTTGCTAACTATGAGCCATCCCTTACAATGTTTGGCGAATGGTACAAGCAGCTTTATGCTGAGTCAGAGGGTAAGGACCAGAAGGGTATTTTCCCTGTAAGTGCTAATTTCTCAACTGATTTACATTCTATAGGTCAGTTTATACAGGACGGCTCAAGAAACCTGTTTGAAACCGTTTTATGGGTTAATAAGGCTAAAAAGGATATAGTTATAGAGGCTGATGCTGAAAATCTTGACGGACTTAACTTCCTTGCTGACAAGAGTATTCAGTATGTTAATTCAAAGGCTTATGGCGGTACATTCTTAGCACACGTTGACGGCGGTGTGCCTACTATGGTTATTGAAATTGAAAAGGCTGATGCTTACCATTTTGGTCAGTTAGTTTATTTCTTTGAAAAGGCTCTTGCTATCAGTGGTTATCTTTTAGGTGTTAATCCTTTTGACCAGCCCGGTGTTGAAGCATATAAGAAGAATATGTTTGCTCTTTTAGGCAAGCCCGGATATGAGGAGCAGAAGGCTGAGCTTGAGGCAAGATTACAGTAATTAAATATCCTTTGCTTTTGGGTATATAATATTACAACAAAAAGGGTGCAGATTTTATTTTCTGCACCCTTTATTGTATATAAAATAATTAGTCTATTACTTTACAGGAGTCTTTCTTAATACACCCTTAGGGTCATTTAAAAGCAGCATTACAAGCCAAATAACAAGTCCAAAGGCAACAACGGAAAAGCCTAAGAAAGCATCATTTACCATATCCTGTGGTGACGGCACAAAATATTCTGCTTTAAGCTCCATATATTCAAATATGGCATCTACAAACCACATAATGGCAGCACCCCAATAGATAAGTGAAAGAGTGCCTGTTTTCATTGTATTTTCGCTGTCCTTTCCATACCAAAAAACAGTACTTATAAGGGCAGCAAATACCGTAATTAACAATGTCATATTACTTCACCCTTTTGTCGGTTAATTTATATTGAGCCTTACTTACCCTATGAGCACAAATAACCATACCACACCAAACAAGGGTAACAAGCACAGCCATAGAAACACCTACAGTAGACATTTCCATAAGCATTTCAAGAGCATCTTTAGGATTTGACGCTGCCGTTAAAAATGGAAAATAAGGCACAACCTCACCGTGCCATATATGTTCAAAAGCCAAAAGTGCAGAGCCGCCCCAAAGCATATTTGTAAGCCAGTTAACTCTTTTAGCAAATTGAGTTTTTAATGAAACCTCATTTCTTGAGCCTTTAGCCATCTTTTCCTTATCAATAGTTTTTTCAACTGCTGTAGCAGCTATAGCCTCAACGGCAGGAACAATAAAACAAGCCATATAACTTCCTCCTCGTATTAGTTAGTCTTATAATAAAATAAGGATGTAATCGGTATTATATATACCAATAACATCCCTGTTGACAATATTTTACCATATTACATATGTAATTGCAAGAAAAAAATTTTTTAAACAAATGTCACTAAATGACACTTTATGTGTGCTATGCTTTGGCTGTAAATTAAAATTAAGGAGGTAGAAATATGGCTAGACCCATTAAAGAAGGAATGGATTATTTTCCTATGGATGTTATGACAGATATTAATATAGAAATAATAGAGGCTAAATATGGCATAGAGGCATTTGGCATTATTGTTAAGCTATTGCAGCTTATATACGGAGGCAAGGGCTATTACTGTCAATGGTCAGAGGACGTGGCATTGATTTTTGCAAGAAAAAACGGTGTTTTAGTAGATAAGATTTATGAAATAATTAATACTGCTCTTGAAAAAGGTGTTTTTGACAGCGATATGTATAACAAATATGGCATTTTAACATCGGCAGACATACAAAGCAGATATTTTATGGCAAAAAGGAAATCAAATATTGTAATTATTGAGGAATATGCCCTTATTAATGTGGCAAAAAAGGGAGTTTCCGACACAAAAACAGCAGATAATGACGTCAATAATACCACAAAGGAAAGTAAAGAAAATAAAAGTAAAGTAAATGAAAATAAAGTAGAGGAAAGCAAAAAGCCCCTTACCCACCCTAATATTGATGATGTAAAGGCTTACTGCAATGAAATTGGAATAATGATTGACTGTGAAAGGTTTGTAAATCATTTTA
>CABVEG010000254.1 GCA_902497185.1 uncultured Eubacteriales bacterium
CACGTCTTGGTTCAACATTATCGCCCATTAGCTTATCAAATATTTCATCTGCAACTCTTGCATCATCTATTGTAACCTTAATCAAAATTCGCTTTTCAGGGTCCATAGTAGTTTCCCAGAGCTGAGAAGCATCCATTTCACCAAGACCCTTATATCTCTGAATAGGCTTCATACCTTCTGCGCCTAATTCAGCAATAGCCTCATCTCTTTCATCATCAGTATAGGCATATATAATTCTCTTACCCTTTTCAAGCTTGTAAAGAGGTGGCTGAGCAAGATACACATATCCTTCTTCTATTAGCTTAGGCATAAATCTGAAAATAAAGGTTAACAAAAGAGTAGTAATATGAGCGCCGTCAACATCGGCATCTGTCATAAGCACAATTTTGTGGTATCTCAGCTTTTCAATATTAAAGTCCTCGTGAATACCTGTACCAAATGCAGTAATCATAGACTTTATTTCTTCATTTCCTAAAATTCTGTCAAGCCTTGCTTTTTCAACATTTAAAATCTTACCTCTTAAAGGCAAAATAGCCTGTGTTCTTGCATCTCTTGCCTTAACGGCAGAACCTCCTGCGGAATTACCCTCAACAATATAAATTTCACACTGACTTGGATCTTTTTCTGAACAGTCTGTTAATTTACCAGGCAGCTTACCGCTTTCAAGTACGTCCTTACGTCTTACAAGCTCTCTTGCCTTTTTAGCTGCCTCTCTTGCACGGGAAGCAAGAAGAGATTTTTCAATTATTGTTTTACCCACCTGAGGATTTTCCTCAAGGAAATAAGTCAATTTTTCAGAAAGTACATTGTTTACTGCGGGAGCAGCCTCACTTGTACCAAGTTTGCCCTTAGTCTGTCCTTCAAACTGTGGGTCCTCAATTTTTACACTGACAATAGATGTCATACCTTCTCTAATATCTTCACCTGTAAGATTTTTTTCACTTGCCTTAATAAGACCAAATTTTCTGCCGTAATCATTTATTGTTTTAGTTAAAGCAGTTCTAAAGCCCTGTATATGAGTACCACCGTCAACAGTATTAATATTATTTACATAAGAATAATTAACCTCGTTGTAGCTGTCACTGTGCTGAAAAGCTATTTCAACAGCAATATTGTTATAGGTACCCTCACAATAAAAAATTTCTTCATACATAGGAGTTTTTGAAGCATTTATATTTTGAACAAACTCCTTTATGCCACCCAAATAATGATAAACAAACTGAGGCTTATCCTCCTGCCTTAAATCTGTTAAAGTAATTTTAAGACCCTTTGTAAGAAAAGCAGTTTCCTGCAAGTGATGTCTTAAAGTATCCAAATCAAAAACAGTTTCTTCAAAAATTTCAGCATCAGGCTTAAATCTTATATAAGTACCTGTTTTATCCTGTGGGCAGGTATCTATTACTTTAAGAGGGTGAACAGCGTCACCTCTTTCATATCTTTGCTCATAAACCTGACCCTCGTGATAAATATCTACAATAAGCCATTCACTAAGAGCATTAACTACAGATGCACCAACACCATGTAAGCCGCCTGACACCTTATATCCTCCGCCGCCAAATTTTCCGCCGGCATGGAGAACCGTAAAGACAACCTCAACAGCCGGAATACCCTTTTGAGGGTGAATACCTACGGGTATACCACGACCGTCATCTCTTACGGAAACAGTATTGTCCTCATGAATTGTAACCTCAATATGGCTGCAATAGCCTGCAAGAGCCTCATCAACGGAATTATCCACAATTTCATAAACGCAGTGATGCAAACCTCTTGATGAAGTTGAACCAATATACATACCGGGACGTTTTCTGACTGCCTCAAGACCCTCTAAAATTTGTATTTGATTTTCGTTATATTCCTGCTGTGCCATTTTTCTAACTCCTTCGTAGGGGGATAGTACCCTTTATTATAAAATCCATTATAACACAAAATAAACACAAAATAAAGGATTTTTTAAAAAATATGTTATAATTACTTAATAATATAATTACATTTCATATACTTTCAGCTTACTTCACCGTTTTTTACATTAAAAATCCTTATATTTTCAACATTTTCCTTAATATCTTCAATTCCTGTTGATGTAATTATGGTTTGAACACCTTTAATTGAATTTAAAATATAAAGTTGTCTGCTTCTGTCAAGCTCTGAAAGTACATCATCAAGAAGAAGTATAGGCTTATAGCCTGTTATTTTTTCAACCATTTCAACCTCTGCCAGTTTAAGAGAAAGACAAACTGTTCTCTGCTGTCCCTGTGAACCGTAATCTCTTGCGTTAACATCGTTTATATTAAAAACAAGGTCATCTTTGTGAATACCAACAGATGTTGTACCATAATAAATATCCTTTTCTCTTGATGAAAAAAGTTTTTTTTCAAAATCTTCCTCACTGACGTTATACATATATTTAACATCAAGATTTTCCTTTCCCGATGTAATATCTCTGTGAATTAAATTTGCCCTTTTGCTTAAATCAGAAATAAAATTTATTCTGTCTGCAATAATTTTTTTACCATATTCCACAAGCTGTGAATCATATACATCAAGGGTTATATTATCACCCTTCTTTTTAAGAAGTAAATTTCTTTCTTTTAAAATTCTGTAATATCGGCTTAAATTATTTGCATAAAGTCTGCTTAACTGGCAAAGCTCTATATCCATATATTTTCTTCTCTGTGAAGGACCTTCCTTAACAAGATTTAGATCCTCGGGAGAAAAGAAAATAATATTTACTGTTCCAAAAAGTTCATTTACATTTCTTACGGGTATATTATTAATAGCTATACCTTTTTTGTTATTAGACTTAATATGTATATTAATTTTGTCCGTAAATGTATCCTTCTTTACCGTAAGCTGAATGTGAGCCGAATCACAACCAAAACATATAAGCTCTCTTGAAATATGGGTACGCTGACTTCTGCCTGTTGCACACATATACATTGATTCAAGTATGTTTGTCTTGCCTTGGGCATTATCACCATAAAAAACATTTACATCAGGTGATAAATCTATATTTAATTTTTTTATGTTTCTGTAATCTATCAATGAAATGTTTTTTATAATCATAGTTGTGTTATAAATTATAATTTAGCCTATCTTTGTAGTTACAACGGACGACCACTGGTCGCCCCTACATTT
>CABVEG010000255.1 GCA_902497185.1 uncultured Eubacteriales bacterium
AAGTACAGCTATGTAGGGGCGACCATTGGTCGTCCGTTGTAACCGCAAAGATAAGTTAAATTATAATTTATCTATTAAAAAGCTCACAAAGATATTTCAAATTTTTAGCCATATCTTCAGTAAGCATATCCTCCTCAAATCTGAACTGCCAGTTGCCCTCACCTACTCCGGGAGTATTCATTCTTGCCCAAGTATCCAAACCCATAATATCCTGAATTGGAATAATGGCATACTTAGCACTTGATGAAATGGCAAGTCTTATTAAGTCCCAGTTAATATTTTCACCGCTTACATTCATATAGCGTCTTATGTAATCCTTATCTTTTTCACTTTGCTCTTTGTACCAACCTACTGTAGTATCATTATCATGAGTACCTGTATAAACAACATAGTTATCCTTTTCATAATTATGAGGAAGATAAGAGTTTGAACAGTCATTAAAGGCAAACTGAAGAATTTTCATTCCGGGCAAATCAAGTTTATTTCTAAGCTCAATAACATCTTCATTCAAATCGCCTAAGTCCTCTGCAATAATACTAAGCTCTCCAAGTTTTTCCTTAATTGCATCAAAAACCTCTGTTTGAGGTCCCTTATTCCATTTACCATTTACGGCAGTTTCCTCACCCATAGGCACAGACCAATAGCTTTCAAATCCTCTGAAATGGTCAATTCTAACTATATCCACAAGCTTTAAAACACTTTCTGTCCTCTTTACCCACCAATCATAATTTTCAGCCTTATGATTTTTCCAGTTATATAAAGGATTGCCCCAAAGCTGACCAAATTCACTGAAATAATCAGGCGGAACACCTGCAACCTTTGTAGTAAAGCCCTTTGTGTTTATATAAAAAAGCTCTTTTCTGCTCCATGTATCAGAGCTGTCACTTGCAACAAAAATAGGAATATCTCCTATAATTTCAATACCATTGTCATTTGCATAGTCCTTTAAGTCAAGCCATTGTCTGTAAAATTCAAACTGGATAAATTTATAAAAATTAACATCATTAACAAGCATTTCACCATATTCTTTAAGGGCAGATTCCTCTCTGTCCCTTAAGGCTTTTGGAAAACTGTTCCATGCTCCTCCGTAAAAGCAGTCCTTTACCTCATTATCATTCATATATTTACTTGCAGATTTATAATAAGCCTTATATTCCTTACTTTCGTATGTATTTTTTCTTTCAGCAATAAAATAATTTTTGCAAGCCATAAAAAGAGAATACGCTTCAAGCCAAAAATCATTTTCTTTGCAAAACTTAATAAAATCCTTGTCTTTAATATCAAAATTTGAATAAGCCTTTTTATACAAATCATATTTATATTCAATAACTCTGCCATACTCAACAGCCTTAGTATTAAATTCGGGCACAAATTGTATGTCCTTTTTACTTAAAAGTTTTTCATCTGCCAAAATCTCAGGACTTATTAAAAGAGGATTACCTGCAAATGTAGAAAAACTCTGATAAGGCGAATCTCCAAAGCCTGTATGACCTAAAGGCAAAATCTGCCACACTTTTTGCCCTCCATCAACTAAAAAATCCACAAATTTTTTACCATAAGCTATATCACCAATACCAAACTTTGATGGAAAACTTGTAGGATGAACTAAAACTCCGCATTTTCTCATAGTCTAAAACCTCCCTTTTGTAAAAATTTTCTAATTTATATTTTTATTATTTGTATATACTAAATATTGAGGATAACCTAATTTTAAACTCAAGGAGGAAAGCAATATGTTAAAAAAATTATCATTCCTCGCCCTTATGTGTCTTACATTAACATTTGTAGGCTGTGGTTCTAATGGTAATAATACCACAAACAATGGTACAAATGCAACTGATACTACTAATGATGTTACAAATGGCGCAACCGACAACGGTATGGGCACAAACGGCAACGGTGCCGGTACAGGTACGGATGTAAATGACGGCACAGGCAACACAACTAATGGCACTGACAATAGCATCGGCAACGATATTGGAAATGCCGTTGAAGATATTGGTGACGGTTTAGGAAATGCCGTAGAGGATATTGGCGGCAATAACAATCATACCGAAAACGGCTCAAATGCAGCCAATGGCACCGATAATACCAGCAATAATAATACAACTACTACCCGTTAATAATTGGGACACCTAAAAATGGTGTCCCTTTTATTTAACACCTCTAAAAAAATTGTAAACAGCCTCAGCAGACTTACTATCCATACCCTCAACACCTTTAAGTTCTTCAACCTCTGCGTCCTTAATCCTTGAAATGTCACCGAAATGAGCCATAAGAGCCTTTCTTCTCACACTTCCTATACCCTTAATATCCTCAAGTATACTGTGAATTTGCTTTTGTGCTCTTATTTGTCTGTGATAGTCTATTGCAAATCGATGTACTTCATCCTGAATTCTGGTAATAAGTTTAAAACCCTCACTATGACTGTCAAGTTCTCTTTCTTCACCTTTATAAAGCAGTGCTCTTGTTCTGTGATGATCATCCTTAACCATACCACACACAGGCACAATAACTCCCAAATCGTCAAGAGCTTCCTTAACGGCAGAAATCTGACCTTTACCACCGTCCAGAAAAATCATACTTGGCAGTCTGTCAAAGCCTGCTTTTTTTACTTCGGGATTTGTCGTTTCATTTAGATACCTGGTAAACCGCCTTGAAATCACCTCTGACATACTTGCATAGTCATTTGCACCCATTACTGTCTTTATTTTAAACTTTCTGTAATCACTTCTTTTAGGCATACCATTTTCAAATACAACCATTGATGCTACTGATTGAAAGCCCTGTGTATTTGAAATATCATAGCTTTCAATTCTTGTTAAATCAAAATCTATATCAAGAGCCTTTTTAATTTCTTCAAGAGCTCCTATTGTCCTCTGGTGCTCACGCATAATATTTGCACCAAATTTATCAAGGGTAATTTGTGCATTGTTCCTTGCCATATCAACAAGACGTTTCCTTTCACCCTTTTGAGGTATAAGTATATTAACTCTCTGCCCTTTCTGTTCACTAAGCCATAAACTTATAAGTTCAAAATTATCTATATCACATTGAAGTATAATTTCCTTTGGAATATAAGGAGTACCGCTGTAGAACTGCTCAATAAACTCTGAAAGCATTGTGCTGTC
>CABVEG010000256.1 GCA_902497185.1 uncultured Eubacteriales bacterium
AATGACGGCGATACCGTGTTAATTGCCGAGGGCTGTACTCATCATAGACAATGTGATGACATAGGCACTGTCAAAATTCCAAGATGGTTAAAAGCACACAGTAACAAAACCATTAATTATGAATTTTCAAGCGGAACTGAATTTCCAAGGGATTTGAGTAAGTATAAGGCTGTTATTCACTGCGGCGGATGTACTCTTAATGAAAAAGAAATGAAACACAGAGTTTATGTTTGTAAATCACAAAATGTTCCAATTACAAATTATGGCATATTTATTGCATATACACAGGGGATTCTTGAAAGAAGTATTGAAGTTTTTCCTGAATATGCTGAAAAACTTAAAAAGTGATGATTTGGGGCTGTTGTAACACAGCTCCTTTTATTTCTCTACACATTATATAAGAAAAAGAGAGGAAAATTATACCAAATTTTCCTCTTTTCCTCTTATCTGCAAATATTTTCTATAAAATACTTATGAACCGCTAAGGACTCTGTAAGCTCAGGGTGAAATGCAGTAACAAGCATATTATTTTCTCTTGCTGCCACAATCTTATCATCAACTACCGATAATACTTCAACATTGTCATTATCAATACCCTTAATATAAGGAGCTCTTATAAATCTCATAGGAATTTCACCTATTCCTTTAAACTCACTTATGGTTTCAAAGCTGCCAAGCTGTCTGCCATACGCATTTCTCTCGGCTGTAATATCCATTAATGCAATATGACGTCTGTTATCATTTTCAATATTATGGGCAAGGAGTAAAAGACCTGCACAGGTACCGAAAACAGGCATACCCTCCTCTATCTTTGCCTTAATAATATCAAACATATCCAGCTCTCTTAAAAGTTTTCCCATAACCGTGCTTTCTCCGCCCGGAAGAATAAGAGCATCAAAATCATTATCAAGGTCAGCCTTTTGTCTTAATTCAAAACTTTCAACACCAAGCTCATTAAGCATATTTTCGTGTTCTATAAATGCACCCTGTAAAGCAAGTACGGCAACCTTCATATTATTTACCTCTTTCTGCCATTAAAAGTTCAATTTCATCCTCATTAATACCAACCATTGCTTCGCCTAAGTCCTCTGATAACTCTGCAAGCATCTTTGCATCATTATAGTTTGTGACAGCCTTAACAATAGCCTGTGCTCTCTTAGCCGGATTGCCTGACTTAAATATACCAGAACCTACAAATACACCTTCTGCACCTAACTGCATCATTAAAGCTGCATCAGCAGGAGTTGCAACACCGCCTGCGGCAAAGTTAACTACAGGAAGTTTGCCGTTTTCGTGAACATAAACTAAAAGCTCATAAGGAACACCCATTCTTTTAGCATTATCAAAAAGCTCATCTTCACTGCAATTTGCAATTCTTCTTATTTCGCTCTGCATCATTCTCATATGTCTTACAGCCTGAACAACATCACCTGTGCCGGGTTCACCCTTTGTTCTTATCATTGATGCTCCCTCGGCAATTCTTCTTAAAGCCTCTCCTAAATCCTTAGCACCGCATACAAAAGGTACATCAAATTTAGTCTTGTCAATATGGTAAACATCATCAGCAGGTGATAATACTTCGCTTTCGTCTATGTAATCAATTTCTATTGCCTGTAAAATCTGGGCTTCGGCAAAGTGACCAATTCTGCACTTAGCCATAACAGGAATAGAAACTGCCTCCTGAATACCCTTTATCATCTTAGGATCACTCATTCTTGACACACCGCCTGCTGCTCTTATATCCGCAGGTATTCTTTCAAGCGCCATAACGGCACAAGCACCTGCTTCTTCAGCAATTTTAGCCTGTTCAGGTGTTGTTACGTCCATAATTACGCCACCCTTTAACATCTGTGCTAACTCACAATTTAACTTATATCTTGACATTTTTATTTCCTCCTATTGATTTTTGTCCGAATTATGTATATAATTATACATAAAACTGATATGTTTTTAATACCCAGATTTAATTTATTTTACAAGGTCAGATGATGAATTATGTTTACTTGATTACAACAATAAAATACCTATATATCAACAGCTATATGAGCGTATTAAAGAAGATATACTTAATCATATTATATCTCCAACAGATAAACTTCCATCTAAACGAAAATTGGCAGCACATCTTAAAATCAGCGTTATGACTGTTGAAACTGCCTATGAACAGCTTATGTCAGAGGGATATATTTACTCCATATCAAAAAGCGGCTATTACGTAAATGATATTGAAAAAACTCTTTCATTAACTGCATCTGACATTAATCCAATACCAGTTAGGGAGAATTTGACAAGGTCAGATTATAAATATGATTTTAAAACAAATGCTGTTGATATGGAAAATTTTCCTTTTTCTATTTGGGCTAAGCTTATGCGTGAAATCCTGAGAGATAAGGACAAGGAGCTTTTAAACAAAAGCGAGGCTAAGGGACTTTATGCTTTAAGAGTTGAAATTGCTAAATATTTAAAAGCATACAGGGGAATTAGCTGTCAGCCTGAACAAATTATAGTTGGGGCAGGTTCTGAATACCTTATTAATCTTATAATTCAGCTGCTTGGAGAAGATAAAAAATATGCCGTTGAAAATCCCGGCTATCACAAAATATCAAAAATTCTTTCAGCCTATAATATTAATACGGAATATCTCCCTATTGATGAATACGGAATCAGTATGGAACACCTTATATATTCGGATATAAATGTTCTTCACGTATCTCCTTCTCATCAGTTCCCTACAGGTATAATAACACCTATAAAAAGAAGATATGAGATACTTAAATGGGCGGCAGAAACAAACAGCTATATTATAGAGGATGATTATGACAGTGAATTTAGATACAGCGGAAAGCCTGTACCTGCTCTTCAAAGCCTTGATAACAACAGCAGAGTAATTTATATGAATACTTTTGCCAAAAATCTTGCACCTTCCCTTAGAATAAGCTATATGGTCCTTCCATGGGATTTGGTATATAAATTTGACAAAACATTGCAGTTTTATTCAAATACTGTTTCCTGCTTTGAACAATATACCCTTACTAAGTTTATGGAGGGCGGATATTTTGAGCGGCACATAAACAGAATGAGAAATATATATAAATCAAGGATAAATACAATAAAGGAATGT
>CABVEG010000257.1 GCA_902497185.1 uncultured Eubacteriales bacterium
TATCTATCTGCTGTAATGTAATAACAAGAACTGCTGCATAAACTGCTCTTACGGGTTCACCGCTTATCAAAGCCATACCAACAGAAAGTATAAAACCTATTATTGAGCCAAAATAGGGAATAATGTTTGAAAAACCGCTGAATATACCTATTACCACAGAAAAAGGCACTCCTATAACCGAAAGCCCAAGACTGATTAATGCCGCCATTATTAATCCATCTGTAAGCTGTCCTCTCAAATATCCGCTGAATACACTGTCAATATCATAAATAAGCTGACAAAGTCTTTTGTTCCACTTTTCACCTATAAATACATTAAAATATTTCTTTAGTTTTAGAGTTATTTTATCTTCATCACGAAGCATATAAAAAGCAACAACAACACTTAAAAGAAGCGTAACAAGCCTGCTTATAAAGTCCTTTGATATATTCAAAATGTTATCGCACAATGCCTTAATGTAATTATAAAACAAATTATTTAAACTGTCAAAAATACTTTCAAAATATATCAAATTATTTCTATTTAGGAAATTTTTAATACTTTTATAAATATTATTTATATTTCTTCCATAAGCCTTAATATTACTGCTTAAATCTCTGTAATCAACACTGTAAATTGTCAGTGCAGACACAAGAAATATAAAAACTATTAAAAGCAAAAAAACCACACCTGTTGATGTGGCTTTTTTTAAACCCGTTTTATATGACACAAGCCTTACTAAGGGCTTTAAAACATAAGCTATGACAAAGCCTGCAATTATTATGGAAAACACTGAACATATTTTCTTAACAATCTCCATAGCAAAGGAGTAAATATCTCCTAAATTTACAAATGTATATACAATGCCGTCAATTATATTTTTTGCAATGTATATTGTAATAAATGTAAATATTGCATAAAAGCAAGCCTTAAAATAACTTTTGTCCCAAGGTAAATTCATATATTCTCCTTATAATCTTTCAAGCACCTTACAAAGGAAATTCCAAACTCTCTCAACAGATGAAATACTTGCCCTTTCCTTTGGTGTATGAATATCCAAAAGATCAGGTCCAAAAGATACCATATCCATATCAGGTATCTTTTCGGCTATAAGACCACATTCAAGACCTGCATGGACAGTTTCAACTTCGGGCATTTTATTATAGCAGTCTTTATAAACTTCAATAAACAAATCTCTTAATGGTGATTCAGCCTTGTATTCCCATGCAGGATAATCACCGTGGCTTTCTGTAATTCCTCCGCAAATATTTGTTAACTTTTCAATTTGTGTCTTAATATAAGTTTTTCTTGTAATTACAGAACTTCTGACAGCGCATATAAGAGAAACGGAGCTTTCATTCATTTTAACAACACCCAAATTATTAGAACTTTCAGCCATATTAAGATCAAGGTTCATTGACTGAATACCATTAGGCATTAACATAATTGCAGTAATAACATTATTTAAGCTGTCTGAAGTAAATACTTTTTCTGCCTTTTCCGTTTCACTTACAATAATTTCAATATTCCTGTCCGTAACAGCAAATTCTGCTCTTAATTCCTCGGCTAAAATATTTATTCCTGCCTTTAAGCTGTCAATATTATTGCAACCAACTACAATTTCTCCATATCTCGGAATGGCATTGTCTTTTGCACCACCGCATAAATAGGCAACTTCTATATTTTCAGTATTTTTAAGTCTGTCTATTACTCTTGCCATTATTTTGTTGGCATTTCCTCTTTCCTTGTCAATATCAATTCCTGAATGACCTCCCTCAAGGCCTGTTACTGTAACTTTCACAAAATTTTTATGCTTAGGTTCAACAAATTCAACGGGTATTATTGATTCAGTCTTTAAACCGCCTGCACAGCCTACAGTAAATATACCCTCCTCCTCAGAGTCAATATTTAAAAGCTTTCTGCCCTTTATGAGTGTAGCATCAAGACTTGCTGCACCAAGCATACCTACTTCCTCATCAGTAGTAATAACTACCTCTAAAGGAGGGTGAACCGCATTTTCATCATCAAGTAAAGCCATAGCCATAGCCACAGCTATACCGTCATCAGCACCTAATGTAGTACCGTCAGCGTGTATATAATCACCGTCATATATTACCTTAATAGGGTCCTTTTCAAAGTCGTGAACAACATCCGGATTTTTTTCACATACCATATCCATATGTCCCTGAATAACTACAGGCTCATGATTTTCATACCCTTTTGTCCCCGCCTTTTTTATAATAACATTGTTTGCCTTATCCTGATGTACCCAAAGCCCTCTTTCCTTAGCAAATGAAACCAAATAATCACTAACAGCCTTTTCATTTCCTGAGCCTCTTGGTATTTCGTTAATTTTCTCAAAAAAGTACAAAACCTTATCGCAATTCATAATACACACCTCAAATTTTTCCTTAAATATATTTTACCCCCATATTAAAAAAATATGAGGGTATAAAAATCTTTTATAAAATTAATTCTTAAAGCTGTGGATCGGTGCAGGAATCCTGCCGCCTCTCTTAATAAATGCCTCACAGCTGAATTTATTCACAGGCATAACGGGAGCATAGCCTAAAAGTCCGCCAAATTCAACTGTATCACCAACATTTGCACCAATTACAGGTATAACTCTTACTGCTGTAGTCTTGTTGTTAACCATACCAATAGCCATTTCATCAGCAATAATACCTGAAATAGTTTCGGCAGAGGTATCACCCGGAATAGCAATCATATCAAGACCAACAGAGCAAACACAAGTCATAGCCTCAAGCTTTTCAAGTGTAAGGGCACCTGCATTAACTGCATCGATCATACCGTGGTCTTCACTTACAGGAATAAATGCGCCTGAAAGACCTCCTACATATGAGCTTGCCATTACACCGCCCTTTTTAACATTGTCATTAAGCATAGCAAGCGCCGCAGTAGTACCGGGAGCACCTGCCTGTTCAAGACCCATTTCGTTGAAAATTTCAGCAATAGAGTCACCAACAGCAGGAGTTGGAGCAAGTGAAAGATCAATAATACCAAAAGGCACACCTAATCTCTTGCTAGCCTCCTGAGCAACAAGCTGACCAACTCTGGTAATCTTAAACGCTGTCTTTTTAACTGTTTCACATACAGT
>CABVEG010000258.1 GCA_902497185.1 uncultured Eubacteriales bacterium
AAAATCCCGTAAACCCTACTAACACTGACAAGCCTAAATATTACTGCCTTGATATGTTCCCTTATCCATCAGGCAACGGCTTACACGTTGGACATTGGAGAGGCTATGTTCTTTCTGATGTTGTCAGCAGATACAAGCTTTTACAGGGATATGAAATTCTTCATCCAATGGGTTGGGATGCATTTGGCTTACCTGCTGAAAATTATGCTATTAAAACAGGTACACATCCATCTGTAGCTACTCAAAAGAGTATTGCTAACATCAAAAGACAGGTTAATGATATTGCAGCTATTTACGATTGGGACAGAGAAATTAATACCACTGACCCTAATTACTACAAATGGACCCAGTGGATTTTTATACAGATGTTTAAAAACGGTCTTGCCTATGAAAAGGAAATGCCTCTTAACTGGTGTCCTAACTGTAAGTGCGTATTAGCTAATGAAGAGGCTACTAACGGTGTTTGTGATCGCTGCGGTTCTCAGGTTACAAAGAAGAACTTAAGACAGTGGATGCTCAGAATAACTAAGTATGCTGAAAGATTACTTAACGACTTAGACAAGCTCGACTGGCCTTCAAAGGTTAAAAAAATGCAGTCTGACTGGATTGGTAAAAGCTACGGCGCTGAAATTGACTTTCCTGTTGACGGCACAGACAAATCAATCAAAGTTTATACTACAAGACCTGATACGCTTTATGGTGCAACATTTATGGTACTTGCTCCCGAGCACGCAATTATTAATGAAATTACCACTCCTGAATACAAAGATGCTATGGAAAAGTACGTTTATGATGCAAGTACTAAATCTAATGTATCAAGAATGACAGACAAAGAAAAAACAGGTGTATTTACCGGTGCTTATGGTATTAACCCATTAAACGGTGCAAAAACACCTATTTGGGTATCTGATTATGTTCTTGCTGACTATGGTACAGGTGCAATTATGTGTGTACCTGCCCACGATGACAGAGATTTTGAATTTGCAAAGAAATTTGACTTGCCTATTATTCAGGTAATAAGCAAAGATGGTAAGGAAGAAGAATTAACAGAGGCTTATACTGAACCAGGTATTATGATTAATTCAGGCGAATTTAACGGTATGAAGTCTGAAGATGCTAAGGCTAAAGTCCCTGATTATATGGAGGAAAAGGGCTTTGGTAAAAAGACTGTAAACTATAAACTCCGTGACTGGGTATTCTCAAGACAGAGATACTGGGGCGAGCCTATTCCTCTTATACACTGTGAAAAGTGTGGTATTGTACCTGTTCCCGAGGAGGACTTGCCGGTTATACTTCCTAATGTTGAAAGCTACAAGCCAACCGATACAGGCGAATCTCCACTTGCAGCCATTGAGGATTGGGTTAATGTTAAGTGTCCATGCTGCGGCGGTCCTGCTAAGAGAGAAACCAACACTATGCCACAGTGGGCAGGTTCTTCATGGTATTTCTTAAGATACTGTGATAACCACAATGACAAAGAGCTTGCAAGCAAAGAGGCTCTTAAGAAATGGATGCCTGTTGATATGTATGTAGGCGGCGTTGAGCACGCTGTTCTCCACCTGCTTTATGCAAGATTCTATACAAAGTTCTTACACGATATTGGTGTAGTTGACTTTGATGAGCCTTTTACAAGACTCTTTAATCAGGGTATGATTACTAAAGACGGTGCTAAGATGAGTAAAAACAAGGGCAATGTAGTTTCCCCTGATGAAACAGTAGATGCTTACGGCTGTGATTCCCTCAGAATGTATGAGCTCTTTATCGGACCTCCTGAATTAGACTCTGAATGGGATGATAACGGTATTGACGGTGTATACAGATACCTTAACAAGGTTTGGAAATTTGTAGACGAATACAAGGATAAGATTATTGATACTACTCCTGAACTTGATAAAGCTAAGAATAAGATGATTTTTGAAATCACTAACAGACTTGAAGCACTTACTCTCAATACAGTAATTTCAGGATTTATGGAGTTTACAAACAAACTTATTGCTGTTGCTAAGGAGGCAGGTGGAGTTGATCAATCATCTCTTGATGCTCTTGCAGTTCTCCTTGCTCCTTTTGCTCCTCATATTGCAGAAGAAATCTGGGAAGTTATAGGACATAAAGAATCTGTGTTCCGTTCAACTTGGCCAACTTATGACGAGTCAAAACTTAAAGAAGACAATATTAATATAGCTGTTCAGCTTAACGGTAAGGTTAAAGCTAATATTACCGTTCCTGCTGATGCTGATAAGGATACTGTTCTTGCAGCAGCTAAGGAAGCCTTAGGCTCAAAGATTACCGGTAATATTATCAAGGAAATATATGTTCCCGGCAGAATTTGTAATATTGTTGCTAAATAAATAACTTGTATTTTAAAAGGTACTATTACAAAATAAACTGACCCCCAAAAGTTAGACTAAAAAATCTAACGATTGGAGGTCAGTTTTTTATGGAAAAGTATATTTTTAAATTCAAAAAAGAGGTTCTGCTATCATATTTAAACAGAGAAGTACGCTATAAATTCTTAGCTGATAAATATGGAATTGCAGTTTATTCAAAGATTAAACAACAGATAAAGGCTTAGGCATATTTAATTTCATTGTCTCTAATTTTCTTTGCTTATAACATTACTTCTACTTGTATTAAAGTTGTTAAGAAAAGACTTATGTATGCCCTTATTAACTATCCTATTAACCAACCATATATATTACTAATTTTTTCAAATGTCGATTTTGAAATACTATATGAAGGGTTTGTAAGTTTATTTCTTTCTCTACCCAACTTAACAATCCAATCGGCCTTAGCATCTTTTCCTCCATGAAGTTTTTCTTCTCCAGGTAATGTTATAACATTTTCAAAGATTTCACTCCAATTGCTAGCATATGTCACTATTTCCTTACAGTCCGCAAGGGAAACACATTCCCATTCGGAAACCAACTCTACATCTTCACCTTTAGCAATATTCTCATAATTTTGCTCATCCGATGCATTTTTGGCTTTCATATAAACTTGCTTAGGTAGCCCTTTTATTATCCAATCATCGCCATAATATTC
>CABVEG010000259.1 GCA_902497185.1 uncultured Eubacteriales bacterium
GGGTAAGATTGTAGCTTCATTAAAGAGAATTGGTTTTGACGAAGTATTTGATACCGTAACAGGTGCAGATTTAACTGTTCTTGAAGAGGCTAATGAATTTTTAGACAGAGTTTCTGAAAATAAAAATATACCTTTATTTACTTCCTGCTGTCCTGCATGGGTAAATTACTGTGAAAAGAATTACCCTGAATTACTTCCTAACGTATCTACCTGCCGCTCACCAATGCAGATGTTTGGCAGTGTTATTAAGGAACAGTATAAAACAAGCAGAAAGAAAATTATTAGTGTTGCTATTATGCCATGTACCGCTAAAAAATTTGAGGCTGTAAGACCTGAATTTAAGAGAGAGGACGGCTCTCCTGTAATTGATTATGTAATTACAACCAAAGAGCTTATACAGATGATCAAGGAGGCAGGTATTGTATTCAGTGAAATTGAGCCTGAATCTATAGATATGCCTTTTGGCTCTATTTCAGGCGCCGGTGTTATATTCGGTGTAACAGGCGGTGTTACTGAGGCAGTTATAAGACGTGTGGCAACGGATAAGTCTGTAAATGCTTTAAGGAATCTTGCATTTAACGGAGTAAGAGGACTTGAGGGAGTAAAGGAAACAACTATAAACTACGGAGGCACAGATTTAAGGATTGCTGTTGTAAGCGGTCTTAAAAATGCCGATAACTTAATCAAAAGAATTAAAGCAGGTGAGCACTATGACCTTGTTGAGGTTATGGCTTGTCCAAGCGGCTGTATAAATGGTGCAGGTCAGCCACACACTGATTTAGACGGCAGAAAGGAAAGAAGTGATAACCTTTATGAGGCTGACAGAATGTGTACTAACAAGAGAAGTGAGGAAAATCCTCTTATGATGTCCCTTTATAACGGACTTTTAAGAGGTAAGGTTCACGAATTGCTTCACGTTCATTATGGTAAGGAGGGTGTTCATAATGATTAAAATTTCTGTATGTATTGGAAGTGCCTGTCATTTAAAGGGCTCATATAATGTAATAAACGGTATACAGCAGGCTATTGAAAAAAATGGCTTAACTGATAAGGTGAGCATTAATGGTACATTTTGTACCGGCAACTGCGGCAGCAAGGGTGTTGCAGTATTGGTTGACGATGAGTATTACGGAGTTGACCCTACTAAGGTTAAGGAATTTTTTAATGACGTTGTAATGAAGAAACTTAATTAATAATTGTTACTTTGAGTGTGATATGTAACTCAATTATATATCACACTCTTATTTTTTTATTAATTTATGTACAGTTCATAGAATAATGATTTAATATATGCTATAATAATAAATAGAGGTGATGCTATGGTAAGTATGCTTATACTTATATCTGTTGTGATTATGCTGTGTGTTATATTTAATAAGATTTCAAGTAAGCTGGGAATACCCATGCTTTTATTTTTTATTTTACTTGGTATGCTGTTTGGTTCAGATGGTATATTTAAAATACATTTTGATGATTATCATTTTGCTGAGGCAATTTGCTCAACGGCTCTTATTTTTATTATGTTTTATGGTGGCTTTGGTACTAAATGGAGCGAGGCAAAACCTGTAGCTGTTAAGGCAGTTCTTCTCTCAACCTTGGGTGTAGCACTGACGGCATTTGTTGTGGGGTTGCTTTGCCATTTTATATTAAAAATAGACTTATGGGAAAGTTTATTAATAGGCTCTGTTATAAGTTCTACAGATGCAGCCTCCGTGTTCTCTATTTTAAGGTCAAAAAAGCTGGGTTTGAAATATAATACAGCTTCACTTCTTGAGGTCGAAAGCGGTAGTAACGACCCCTGTTCTTATATGCTTACAACTATTGTTCTTGCTGTAATGGGTGGAAATGCTCAGGGTGGAAGCATTATTTATATGATATTTGCCCAGATTGCTTACGGTCTGGCTTTTGGCGTGGTTATAGCCTTACTGGCTGTATGGATATTAAAGAAATTAAAACTTGATACGGCAGGGTTTGATGCTATTCTTGTAGTTGCCGTAGCAATACTGGCATATTCATTGCCGTCATTTATAGGTGGCAATGGTTATTTAAGCGTATATATTGCAGGAATTATTATGGGTAATTGCCCTATTAAAAATAAAAAATCTCTTGTAAACTTTTTTGACGGTGTAACAGGTCTTATGCAGGTTCTTATTTTCTTCTTATTGGGACTTTTATCCTACCCATCACAAATGGTTTATAATATTGTACCTGCAATAGCTATTGCTTTGTTTCTGACATTTATAGCAAGACCAATTTCGGTTTTTGCTATTTTATCTCCCTTTAAATGCAGTATAAATCAACAGTTGTTGGTTTCATTGTCAGGGCTGAGAGGTGCAGCCTCAATTGTATTTGCTATTATGGTTTTTATTAGTCCTGTACATATCAACAGTGATATTTTTAACATAGTACTTTGCATAGTGCTTTTGTCTATTGGTATACAGGGAACACTCTTGCCTGTTTTTGCTAAAAAACTTGATATGATTGATGAAAATTCAGATGTATTAAAAACCTTCAGTGATTATTCAGAAGAAATTGAAGTTAATTTTATACAGCTTTCGATAACAGATAATCATATGTGGATTAATAAAAGTCTTAAGGAAATAACAATACCTCCCAATACGCTTGTTGTATTGTTGATAAGGAATAATGAAAAAATTGTACCTCATGGTGACACAATAATAAATGAGGGGGATATTCTTGTTCTGGCAGCAAGGAGTTTGTGTGAAAATTACGGTATTGTTCTTACTGAAATTATAATTGATAAAAAGAGTAAATGGATTGATTGTTGTCTTTCTGATGTTAAGCTAGATGGCGGTTTGGTGATAATGATAAAAAGAGATGAAAGTATTATAATACCTAATGGTGAAACAAGGATTAAGGATAAGGACATACTTGTCATTAATTCGGCTGAAGGAATATAAGAATGCTGTTGGTATACATAAATATTATTTGACAATAAGAGAGAAAGGGGCTGTCGCATTAAGCCCAAGAAAAAAGACTCATTCCAATAAAGGTTTGAGTCTTTTCTGCTTTCATGATA
>CABVEG010000260.1 GCA_902497185.1 uncultured Eubacteriales bacterium
TAAGTATAGCTTTTGTAAAAACAATATCAAATTTTAAAGAATTTATGGAGGTAAACGTAAAATGAAACTTAAGAAAATTACAGCAGTGTTAGCAGCTGCAATGCTGACATTAAGCTGTGTTGGAAGTGCTATGGCAGCAGATGTTAAAGTACCCATTGAGTTTGACACATCGGTTGCTAATACTGTAACGGGTTATATTGCTGAAATAACCTATAATCCTAATGAAATTGCTCCTATTTTGACGGGAACAGATATTCTTGGTGAAGAATGCTGTGCAGAAAACGCAACCGGCAGAGGTTACCTTACAGCTGACAATGTTGAAGCCGGAAAGATTGTATTAGGATGGGCTGACAAAGAACATTATGATATGTCAGAGTTAGGTAATGTACTTGCAAATATTAATTTCTCTGTCCTTGACGAATCAGCTACAGAAACAACAGTTGCAACTAAGTTTTATCAGATTGCCCGCTACCCTGATGTAATACTTGACGGCGAATATAACAATACAGTTACCGTTAAGCTATCTACTGTAGATACGGGGAATACGGATACTGATGAAATCATTTCCGGTTCTGCTGTTGATGTTGAGTAAGGAGGAATGTGTAAAATGAAATTTAAAAAAATTTTAGCATCGGCTCTTGCTGCTGTTATGGCTGCTTCAAGTATAAATATTGTAAATGTTTTTGCAGCGGCAACAGGTGACGACTACATAAATTATATTGTAGGAAATAAATTAAATGTTCTTCTTGACCGTAGTCGTGAAAATATTGATAGTCTGACTATACCGGATGATACAACATTATTAAGACTTGATAAAGGCTTTTCAGGTATATGGGCTAACACAAGGGAAATAACAAAAGACGATGTCTTAGCAGTAGCCTCATTCTATGATAGAAGTGGAAATAAGGTTGAAAATCCTGACTTTGCTTTTGCTCCCTTTGCACTTAGTATTGATCCAACGGATACACATTCAGCAGGATTATGTCAAAAAGTGACTACTACTGGTGATAAGTATGCAGTTATGGCAGACTTTTTGGTTGTAAATTATAATAGTTACTCTTATTATATACCATTTATTGCCTCACCTGCAAATCTTAAAAGTGCAGATGCAATGGCAGAATATTCTATAATGGATGTTCCTCAAAAGCCTAAGAGTGCATATATAACTCAATCAGGTAATCCTGCTTATTATTTGCATGGGTATCAGAATGGAGTTAAGTTTGCTGATACTTATGAAGATTATAAGATATATTGGGATTTTTTTGATGTATCCGAAATTTATTTTTTAAATTCAAGTGAAAAATCAAATTTTGTTAATATAAGTGATACGGAAACATCAGGAGATTTCTATTCAAGTAGTACAGATACCGATTGTGATTTGTATTGGATTTTTACAAATTCTTCTACAAATGCTTGTTTATATTCAAAAATTGAATCCGGTACTGTGAATATAACAACAGGAGATGTTTTTGTACATTATGTTCCTATTACTGAATCATCTGCATCTGACAAAACTTATGCTGTAAAGTGTTATAAACCAAGTGGTATAAAAATTGCTAAACAACCCGACAGAACCTCTTATGTTGCAGGAGAAAGTTTTGACCCTACAGGTATGAAGGTTGTTTTAAATTGTTCCGATAATACTAATAGCTTTGAAATATCTAACTACACATTTGATACAGCAGCATTAACAACAGACGATACTTATGTTAATGTGTATGCATATATAAATCAAGTAGGCAATGTTTTTGTAAAAGTACCTATTACAGTAACTGCAAAGGCTGTTGAAACCATTGAAATTGTACAGAATCCTGATAAGCTTGATTATGTTGATGGCGAAGCATTCGATTTAAGTGGTGCAGAAATTAAGGTTACATATAATGACGGCACATCTGAAATAGTTGATAACAGATATGTAGATATTACTTATGCAAGTGGCAATTCATTATCTACAGGTGACAATCATGTAATTGTAAGCTATGGTGGAAAGACTGCAGATATTAACGTTAATGTTGTTGAAAAGCAGATTATAAGCATTAAGGTTGTACATCAGCCTGATGATATTAACTATGTTGCAGGTGAAGCATTTGATTTAAAAGGAATTGAAGTTGAAGCAACATACAATGACGGTAGTACAGCAATAATTGAGGACTACACTTATAGCCCGGATATGTATATAGGCTCTAAGGTTAATGATAGCCTTATCGGCGATGTTAATCGTGACGGAAATATTGATAAAGCTGATGCCGCTTTAGTTCTTAGATATGCTGCAGGAACGACTATTGATACCCCTATTGATTTAGTTGCTGCTGATTGCAATAGAGATGGTAATATTGACGATATAGATTCAGCATGGATACTACGCTATAAGCCGGGTATGGCATTTATTAATGTATCTAAGGCTGGCAAGAGTGATTATTTCTATGTAAATGTTGAGGACAAAACTGTTATTTCAATTAAGGTTACTCGCAAGCCAAATAAGACCGAATATATTGACGGACAGCAGTTCGATCAAAAAGGTCTTGTTGTAGAGGCTGTTTACAATGATGGTACTTCTGAAATTATTGAAGATTATACTATTGAAAATAAAACTGTTACAAAGGATATGACAAATGTACATATTACTTATGGTAATGTGTATACAACAGTACCTATTACTGTTGTAAGCAAGGAAATTGTTAAACTTGAAGTAGCTCATCAACCAGTAAAGACAGAATATGTTGAAGGTCAGAAATTTGATAATACAGGCTTAGTAATTAAGGCTACTTATACAGATGGTAGTACAGCTATTATTGATGATTATACTGTAGCTCCTGATGAGCTTTCTGTTGGTAATACAGCTGTTAATATCTCTAAGGATGGTATTAGTACAACAGTGCCTGTAACTGTTATTGAAAAGGTTGTAGACCACATTGAGGTTACAAAATTACCTGACAAGCTTGATTACAACGAAGGTGAAGTATTTAATCCTAATGGTATGGAGGTTACTGCTGTTTACAATGACGGCAGCAAGGCTGTTATTACGAATTA
>CABVEG010000261.1 GCA_902497185.1 uncultured Eubacteriales bacterium
ATTAGTCTAAAAAAACTAATTTGCGACAGCCCCGATTTTTTTCAAATTCATACACGCAAATTTAAGCTTGACCCATTTTGTTACTTGAGCCAAACTTCTAAATGTTGTATATCTCATACCATGCTTTTCTTTTGCATCAGCAAATACTCTTTCAATGGTTTCTTTTCTTTTTTCATATATTTTCCTGATTTCAGGAGTGTATCTTAATTCTTCAATGATTTCAATATAATCTTGCCATATATGTTTTGTTGATACCTTTTCAAACTTTTTACTCTTTGTGCATTCCTTTAATTTTGGACATTTCTTGCATATATCAGGGTCGCTTTTAAATTCTCTGTATCCATCTCTGTTAGTTGTACTGTATTCTAATATTTGATTTTGTGGACAAATCACGCAGTCATAATACTCGTCATATACATAATCATATGCTCTAAATCCTTTATTCTTGTTTCCCATAGGTCTTTTATAAGGTGCTGATAACTTTATGTTCATATCAGTAAGCTTCTTACATATCCACGCAGTTTTATAAGCTGAATCTGCTGCTACTGTTTTTATTTGTGGAAAACTTTTATATAATTCATCAAACAATGGATCAAAAGCTACGCTGTCGTGTACATTACCGGGTGTAACGTAAACACCTAAGATATATCCTTTTTCGTCACAAGCTGTATGCACTTCATATGCAAAGCATTTTTTATGCTCTCCCTTGTGAAAAACTCCACTGTCTGGATCTGTCTTGGACTCGCTTATTTTCTTTTCGCCTTTATCTTTTGGTTCAAAAGGCTTTTTATCGTGTTCTTCTCTATCTTCATTAATTTCTTTAAGTAACTGTTCTTCATATATTTTTGCTGCAACAGGTATAGCCTTTGTAACTGATTTTTTCATATTTGCGTTAGCTTTTATATGTGTTCCGTCAATAAATACAACTTCTGGTGATAAATAGCCTTTATTATTTATTTCGCTTAAAATCCAGTTAAATACTTTTTCTATTGTTTCTTCTGTAAATCTATGTTTAAAGTTATAGCTTACTGTTGCAAAGTGAGGTGTTTTTTCTTCCATTGAGTAGCCTAAAAACCAACGGTATGCAACATTCATTTCAATTTCTTCTGATGTTCTTCTTAATGAACGAATACCGTATAAGTGTTAAATTAATACTATTTTAAATAAAACAACCGGGTCTATGCTCGGTCTGCCATTGTCAGGACAGTATAATTCCCCAACTATATCACAAAGCATCGAAAAATCTACTGCTGATTCAATTTTCCTTAAAAGATGATCTTGTGGTATAAAACTCTCCATACTAAAAAATATAACTTGATCTGTTTCTTTCTTATCTTTGCTTAGCATAATTATCACCTCTACTTAATTATATCACAAAACAACAAAAAAGCCTAGCTAAACTGGACTTTTTTGACAGTCTACCGTATCCGACACATAGTGCCGGATACGGTAAAAAAAGGATTCAAAAATATGAATTAAACCCAAACCATTACTGTCTGATATACAGACATCCAAATTTTTTATCAGAAATTAATTTCATTTCCAATATTTATATTCTTATAAGATGTTTTCTTATAATTTGTCTGCAATGATGAAACATTAAGACTAATATCATCACTGCTTTCAAATTTTAAAACATCTATACTTGGTCTTTCATATATCTTTTTATCCATAGCAGTACCCCCTTATTTCAAATTCACTTCTACAGGTGCAGAATAATATGTCTTGCCATCTGTTGTCTTACAGAATGTATATACATATACCTTATCTGCTTCTGCTATATCATTAAGAATAGTACCAAAAATATAATTTCCATCCACAGAATACTTATTTCCATCGTATTCAGCAGCCGCATAAACAGTTGTTGTTTCATCTGCAATAATACAATCCGCAAGATCTCCAACAACACCTGTAGTGTAATAGAATCCTACACTTTCAATATTTCCGACAAAGTCACTTGGCACAGCACCATAAATCATTATTTCACTATTGTCACTCTTAAGCACTGCATCTGCTTCAATAAATGAGGCATCAGCATAAGTAACATCTATTGACTTATACCATAAATTGCTTCTTGTAGGAGTATAAACAGTGACCTTATCTCCTTTGTTAACCATAACGGTAAGCTGTATTTCTTCACCCTGTACAGCCGTTGTAAGATTAGGTGCATAATCATCATTTACCTTAAGTATAAGCTTATCTGCATTGCTTACAGATGTGTTAAATGTAACTGTGCAGGAGCCTGTCTGTTCTGCATTAAATGATATAATATCATTAGCATTTGTCTTAACACCATACTGTTTAAAGGAATCGGTCATAACAACACCTGCCGGATGAACTGTTATTCCACTGTAAGGATCTGTCAAATCACTGTTGCCATAGCCCATTGCCTCAAGATAAGCCTTATAATCATCATAATATTCCATAAAATCTAATGGAAATTCAAATATAAGTCTTGACATAATAAGATTAGCAACTCCGCTTTCATCAGTTACAATATCTGTACCTGTATATACTCCCTTATCACCCTTTGCAGTTATGGCATATGTTTCGCCAACAATAAGGTCAATACCTGTTGTCTTATATTCATCAACTCCAACTGTAAGAGTTTCTGTTGCACCCTTTAATGTAATAACAACATTTGTATCATCATTTTCAATTCCCGTAACATTACCTGTAAAATGTACTTTTACATCATTTGGAAGTTCTTCCTTCTTAATTGTTGCCTCAGCAAGATAAAAATTATTAGCTGCTGATGTTGCAACATAAATTGTTTCAGGTGCTGCACTTGTCTTTTTATAAACAACCGTACCCGGAACAGTGCCGCTTACAACACTGTTTGTACACTCTGCATCAGTATACATACAGAGAGTACCATTGCCTGTACCTGCCGTTACGGTAATAGTATACATAGCCCTTTCATCAGCAGTAAATGAGAACACAGGCTTGCCTACACTTGCCTTTGTACCATACTGAGCCTGATCTTCTGCAACTCGCGGCAGTGTATAACCATA
>CABVEG010000262.1 GCA_902497185.1 uncultured Eubacteriales bacterium
CGCTAACGCCTACATTGATAACCAAATCCCTTTCGCCTACACCATGGAAAGCACCAGCCATAAAAGGATTGTCCTCTACAGCATTGCAAAATACTACAAACTTTGCACAGGCAATAGAGCCCTTGTCCTTAGTAAGGAAAGCCATTTCCTTAATAGTTTCACCCATTTGCTTAACAGCATCCATATTGATACCGTTTCTTGATGAGCCCACATTGATACTTGAACAAATTCTGTCTGTAATACTAAGTGCTTCAGGAATAGAGTTAATTAAATCCCTGTCACCCTTAGTACAACCCTTCTGTACAAGAGCAGAGTAACCGCCTATAAAGTTTACACCAACCTCTTTTGCAGCTCTGTCAAGAGTCTTGGCAATTTCAATATAAGCAGATGATCCGCAGCTACCGCCCACAAGAGAAATAGGTGTTACAGAAATTCTCTTGTTAACAATAGGCACACCAAACTCAACACCTATTTCGTCACCTGTCTTAACAAGATTAGATGCATTTTTTGTAATTTTATCATAAATTTTAGTAGTAAGCTTTTTAACGTCAGAATCTATACAATCCATTAAGCTGATACCCATGGTAATAGTTCTTACATCAAGGTTAGCCTCCTGAATCATTTTGTTAGTTTCCTGAACCTCAACACGTGAAATCATAATTAACCTCCAAACTTAATAAATCAGATACGATGCATAGAGTTGAAAATATCTTCTCTCTGAAGTCTTATATCAACGCCAATTTCTTCGCCCAATTTCTTAAGCCCTGCAACAATTTCCTCAAATCTGTGACAGCTTGTAGATAAATCCACAACCATCATCATATTAAACCAACCTGAAACAATAGTCTGAGAAATATCTAAAATATTGATTTCATCCTTAGCAAGATGAGCACAGACCTTAGCAATAATACCTACCTGATCCTTACCTACTACAGTAATAATACCCTTCATTATATAATCCTCCTAAAATACATTTGCACTTATGATAACATAAAATTTGGTATATTTCAACAGTTTATTTATATATTCAAACTACTCTACCTTTTCAATTTCATCAATAGACTGTGCTGGGGCATTTTCATCAGCTTCATTGATCTCATCATAAATAAGACTATATAATGTATATACAGAGCCTTCATCCATTATTTCTCTTGGATTTGCAAATGATGGTATTACATCACCCCAAAGATTTAATAATGCTGCTACACTTTCTTCTGCATAAGGCTTTAACTCATCAGCCTTATTAAGTTTTGCAAGTACAGACTTGTCATAATTTAATTCAACACCTGCATTCTTCAATGCTCTTGCGATTATAGTACACATTTCCTGTAAATTAATTGCATTATTAGGATTAAAATTACCTTTATCATCACCTGTAACTATACCCATCTTTTTAGCCTCTGATATAGCAGTAGTATCCACACTTAAAACATCCACATCAGGGAAACAGCTTTCTGCCTTATCTGCATAGTCACCGCCGATCAATCTTACAATTTCATAAGTAAAATCTCCCCTTGATACATGCCAATTATTGCTGTCCCCACGAAATACAACATATTGATCTATTCCGCTTATATTTTTAAGTCCTCTTGCTATACCGTAAGCAACTATTTTTGCGCCATAATGATTTAAGTGAGTGTTATCATGTCCCTTGTCACCCTTTGTAACATCCTTATAAACAGCATGGAAAGCAGCTGTACTTTCAAAGCCCAGCTCCTGATAAAGATCAGAAGTTATCTTTGTGGCATCAACAACAGGAATATTAAGCTCCTGTCCCAACTCTCTTATGGCATCATCATAAAGACCGTGAGTATCCTTTACATTTCCTTCATCATCAAAAGAACGTCTTGCAATCGGTGTAAGTAAAATCGGTGTTGCACCCTTATCCTGTGCAACCTTTATGTAATTAGTGTAAAGAGAGTTTTTAAATGAGCCTTCAGTATCCTTGTCCCCCTCAGGGTCAGTATATCTGTTCTTTAAATCCTCATCGCTTGACTTTTTTGCATCGTTATGTCCAAACTGTATAAGAAGGTAATCACCCTTTCCCATCTCACTTAAAAGAGTCTTATATTCATCTTCAACAGTCAAACTCTTTGAACTCCTGCCTGATTTTGCAAGGTCAATAACCTCTTCATTTTTTAAATTATCACCTAAATACATTCCCCAACCTGCTCTGGGTATTGCATAATTATCATCACTGCCATACTCACAGGCCGTTGAATCTCCCACTATAAAAATCTTTGTGCTTTCTTCTGCCATTATATTTACTGCTCCCATACTGCTAAAAATCATTGTTCCGGATAAAACTACCGCCATAGCTTTTTTTAATAACATATATATTTACCTCCTAAAAAAAAGACTGTCGAATGACAGTCCTTTAAATAATTAGATTTCTACACTGTCCTTAGAATTATCCAAGTCACCATACTCAAAATCTTCATCTTCATAATCATAGTCTTCGTAATCATCGAAGTCATCATAGTCATAATCATCATAATCCATATCATCAAGCTCTGACCAGTCATCATAATCATAGCTTGGCTTGCTCTTAAGCTTTAATAATATAAAAACGATAACTCCAACAACTACAGAAATACCTGCAATTATACAAACAAGAGTTTTAATTCTGTTGTCTTTTTCATTTTTCTTAATTAATCTTCTGATTTCATCAAGTGCAAATTCTGCTTTCATGGTTATACCCCCTTAAAATCAACTTTTTTAAATTTTTGTTCCTTGTTTCTGTAATCATTATACTCCATAAAGGCTCTTCTCATTATCTGCTTTTCATCATGGAATTTCAACAGATAATAAGCCTCATGCTGCTTATAAAAGCCTGCATCGGCAAAAAATTCCTCTGCCTGTGGCTTACAATAAAATGAATCAGTAATCATAAGATACCAATGTACGGTTTTGTTTACTATATCATTAGTTCCTCTGAAAGTATACTGAGTCTTACCGATATATTTTACAATTTCAGCATCAGAA
>CABVEG010000263.1 GCA_902497185.1 uncultured Eubacteriales bacterium
CTTTTCATAATATTCATAAGGAAGTGCATAGATATAAGCCTTTGGAGGCATAGTCTGGTGGAAAGCAGTATCAAATACAGCTACGTTAGGAACACCGGGCATTAACTTTTCACATGCCTCAATACCCATAATGTTTGGAGGCATATGTAAAGGTCCAAGAGGAATACACTTCTTCATAGTTTCAAGAGCAGCTGCATCAACAACAACTGACTTGCTGAAATACTTGCTGCCGTGAAGAACTCTGTGACCAACACCATTAATTTCACTAAGATCTGAAATAACACCAACTTCAGAATCAACAAGTTTATCCATAACAAGTTTAATAGCCTCGTCATGATTTGCTAAAGGCTGTTCAAAAACAATCTTGTCCTTGCCGGCAGGTGAGTGCTGAAGATTAGAACCCTCAATACCGATTCTCTCTACAAGACCCTTAGCCATAACCTCATTAGTATCCATATCAAATAACTGATACTTTAAAGATGAACTACCACAATTAATAACTAAAATCTTCATTTATTTTCTCCTTATAAATTAATTACTTAGAAGCTAACTGAGCCTGAACAGCAGTCATAGCAACAACACCAACTATATCCTCAGCAAAGCAGCCTCTTGAAAGATCGTTAACAGGCATTGAAAGACCCTGTAAAACAGGACCATAAGCCTCTGCCTTAGCTAATCTCTGAACTAACTTGTAGCCAATGTTGCCTGCTTCAAGACTAGGGAATACAAGAGTATTTGCATGACCTGCAACCTTACTGTCAGGAGCCTTTAATTCACCAACCTCAGGAACTAAAGCTGCATCAAGCTGTAATTCGCCGTCAATTTCAATTTCAGGGAATCTTTCCTGAGCCATCTTAACAGCATCAGCAACCTTGGTAACATCATCGTGCTTAGCGCTGCCCTTAGATGAGTAAGAAAGCATAGCAACCTTTGGCTCTCCGCCTGTAAACATCTTAAATGATTCAGCAGAAAGACCTGCAATTTCAGCAAGTTTGGCAGAATCAAGATCAGTATTAACAGCACAGTCAGCAAATACGAAAAGACCGTTGTCACCAAATTCACAATTTGGAACTTCCATAAGGAAGAAGCCTGAAACAGAGCTAATACCCGGTTTAGTCTTTAATAACTGGAGAGCAGGTCTTATAGTATTGCCTGTAGAGTGGCAAGCACCTGAAACAGCACCGTCAGCATCACCGCACTTACACATAAGGCAGGCATAATACATATAATCCTTAGTCATCATTTCTTCAGCAGCCTCAGGAGTAACACCCTTCTTTGCTCTTAATTCAACAAACTTATCAATATATTTCTGTCTGTTAGGATCAGTAAATGGGTCAACAATAGTTGCACCTGAAATATCGTAACCCTTGCTGTTTTCAGCAACTTCCTCAGGAGTACCTATAATTACAAGATTTGCAATACCCTCCTTTAAAATCTGCTCTGCTGCAGCAAATGTTCTCTTATCCATAGATTCAGGCAAAACAATTGTTTTCTTGTCAGCCTTTGCTTTAGCCTTAAGGCTATCCATAATACTCATAGTTATTTCTCCTTTCAATTTAAAAAATATAGAGTCCACACTCTTATCTAGTTTAATTATAACCCCTTTATAGAAATTTCACAATATATTTTTTCAAAAAATTTGTAATTTTTTTTTAATTTTGTTATACTAAGCATTGCGAAGATTAGAATAGGAGGTTTGTTTATGGCATCAGGCATTATTGCAGAATATAATCCTTTTCACAAGGGACATAAATATCATATTAATGAAACAATTAAAAGGACAAATGATGACATTGTTGCCATAATAAGCGGCAACTTTGTACAAAGAGGCGAGCCTGCAATGACCGACAAGCACACAAGGGCAAAAATGGCGCTTTTAAACGGTGTATCCCTTGTACTGGAGCTGCCTGTTGAATATGCAACAGCGTCTGCCGATGTTTTTGCTATGGGCGCCATAAATATACTTGATAGCTGCGGTATTGTAAACAGTCTTTCCTTTGGAAGCGAAAAAGGTGAAATAGAATCATTTGAAGATATAGCTGAAATCCTTAACAATGAGCCTCTAAAATTTAGAGAAATATTAAAAACCCAATTAAATAAGGGACTTTCCTATCCTTTGGCAAGAAATATTGCCCTTGAACAATATATGGGTAAAACCATTGATTTTTTAAATAAGCCAAACAATATATTAGGGCTTGAATATATGCGCCAGTTAAAAAAAATAAACAGCCCTATTAAACCCATAACCATAGAAAGAATTGTGTCAGATTATAACAGCTTGAAATTAAGCGGAGAAATATCATCAGCATCAGCTATAAGAACTGCCTTAGCAGACAATAGCATTTCTGCCCTTAACTCCGTACCCGAAAACTGTATTGAAATGATTAAAGATAAGTATATACCTACTATTGATGATTTTTCCAACATTCTAGCATATATATTAAGAACAAAATCTGCAAATGAAATTTCAGTTATTGCAGATATAACAGAAGGACTTGAAAATAAAATAATAAATACTGATTTTAATAAAACCACAGATTTGATTGAAAATATTAAATCAAAAAGATACCCCTACTCAAAACTTAACAGGGCACTTCTCCATATTATACTTAATATAAATAAGGAGGAACAGAAAAAAAAACCACAGTATATAAGAGTGCTTGGAGTTAGAAAAGATAAAAAGAAACTTCTTTCCGAAATGTCAAAAAAATCAAAACTTCCTATTGTTTTAAATGTTAAGGAAAATGAGGAGCTTTTAAGAAAAGAAATTATGGCAACTGATATTTATAATATTCCAATGAAAAAGAAGATGGGACTGGAGTATGTGACACCTGTTGTGTTTGTTTAAATTATTGTAGTTACAACGGACGACCACTGGTCGCCCCTACATTTAAGTTAATGAAGCTTGTAGGGGCGTGCATTGCACGTCCGCTGTACTTAGATTTTAAAGACAAAGT
>CABVEG010000264.1 GCA_902497185.1 uncultured Eubacteriales bacterium
ATCTACACCGCTGGAGTTGTTAATTTTTATCAACCACACCAGTTGACAAAGAACCCAAATTTTTACATTAACTTCTATTTGCATTATTGTCAAGAAGGACTGTTTTTATAACGTTTACACAAAATTTTTTAAAGGCTCCGGGATACCCGAGGTCTTTTGAAAGACTAATGTGTAACTAAAACACTTCTAAATATTTAATAGTTATACTCTTATACTTCTGTTCCATTTACCTTAACATTTAATTTTTTAAGACGAACCTCTGTTCCACTTTCGCCCGGTTCCTCCATAATTACATTTAATGTTAATTTACCGGCAGTATTATTATTAATAGTTACAGTACTGTCGCTGCCTTTGTATGAACCAGATGAACTTCCATTTAATTCATATCTGATTGTTGTTAATACAGTTCCGTTCTCAGCAGTAAGACTAGCTAGACACATTGAAGCTGCTCCATCAATATCTGTTTCAATACCGATTATTTGGCTATAAAAGCTAAGAGATACTTTATCTCCTGATTTAACATCAAAGCTTGATGTAACACTGCATGAAACACTATTGCCATAAGTTGCCCTCAGGTTTATATCTGAAACATAGTCTACTTTCTTGTCTCCATACCAATAGCCATAGCTACTTGCAAACACATTGCTCAACATTGAAATAACTAAAATTAACGAAATCATTATAAATCCTAAACATCTTTTATTTTTCATAATGTTGCCTCCTTATATAAATATCGACACGACCATTACCATACATTAAGTGCACTTTTAGTATAATTTAATTATAGCATCATTTTTATTGATTATCTATAGACAAATTATACTTTATTTAGCTTATAATTGACATAAGTTTGTTTTATTTTGTAAATTTCAAAATATATCTACTATTAATCATAAGCACTTAATCATAAACACTCTAAATAAAAGATACTTTCTTTTCTGATTCGTCACCTAAGCTGACAATACTTCACCCTTATACGATAATTATTATAGGACACTTTCTTTTATTTTATCTATGCTCACCAACAACGGCAAAAAACTTTAAGTCCTCATCACTGTCATTAATAAGACTATGCTCCTGTCCCATTGGACAATAATGAACATCTCCTGCCTTTAATGGCAAATATTCACCATTATACAGCACCTTACCCTTTCCCTCAAGTATAATTATAATTTCACTGTTGCCTGAATGAGTATGTAAACCAATGGACGCCTTTGGTTCAAGTCTTCCCATCATAATTTTGTTGTTTTCATCAGTAAACATTTTAACATTAAATACTTTTTCTCCGCCCTTGAAGTTAGAAATAGCCTTTTCTTCAATTTTACTATAATCAATTATCATTTACTTACCTACTTTCTATAATCCTTTTCGTGAGGATACAACACCTTATCATTGTCCACAATTGCTGTTCCGCTGCCGAAAACAGTAAAGAACTCTAAAAGTACACTATGCTCAATGGAACCGTCTACAATATGTACCCTGTGCACACCGTTTGTAATGGCATCTACAGCACATATAAGTTTATTTAAGGTTGCAACATCAAGGGTTGCATTTTCAATAATTTCCTTAGCCTCATCAACGGTTATCATAGCCTTAGGCACCTCACTGTCACCCATAGGATAAATTCCGTCTTCTCTTGCAAGGAAAAGAAGTTTTTCAGCTTTTAAAGCCTTTGCAACAGCACCTGCAACATCATCTGCCTTTAAATTATAGCTTTCATAATCATCACTGATACCAATAGATGAAATTACAGGTATAAAATCTCTTTCCAGAAGATCATCAATTAATTCCGTATTTATACTTTCAATATGACCAAAATAACCAATATCCTTGCCTTTAACCAACTTTTTACTTACTCTTATTGTGCCGCTGTCCTTACCACATATACCTACAGCCTTAGCTCCATGCTTTTCAATCATCTGTACTAAGTCCTTATTTATTTTGCCAAGGACCATTTCAACAATTTCAATAGTTTCCTTGTCGGTTACTCTGCTGTTGTCATAATATTCAATATCCTTACCGATAGCCTTTAGCCATTTGTTGATTTCATTGCTGCCGCTATGCACAATAACAGGCTGCATACCTATAAGCTTTAAAAGAACAATATCCTCCATTACACTTTCAGCAACATTTTTATCCTTTAATACCTGACTTCCATACTTAATAACAACCTTCTTATTATGAAAATCTCTTATATATGGCAATGCCTCTGTCAATATTTCCGCCTTATCTACAATTTTATCAAGTTCGTTCATTTCTTACACCTCTTTATGGCAGAAGATAGCCCTTTTCAACGCTATCTTCCAACAAATCTATTACAAATTTTCTTATTCTTTCATCTACATTTCTTGTTTTCCATTTACCCTTATCCATAACCTGTGAAATGTGCACCTTATTTTCCTTCCATTTAGCACCTTTTGTAAGATAATTCAGCAGAAGCGGCTGCATTCTGTCAAGGGTATTGGCAAATTGAGCTTCAAGGGTTTCATTAGCCTCAAACTCATACCACAGCTTTTTAAGCTCTTCTCCCTGTTCACCAAGAATTGCATAAAGCCTATCAGCCGCCTCCTGCTCTCTCTCCTCCTTATCTTCATAGCCCTTTTCATCATACAGATATGTATCCCCTGCATATATTTCAACAAGGTCATGAATAAGCATCATTTTTATACATTTTGAAATATCCGTACCCTTTGGGGCATATTCCTCAAGCACCATAGCATACATACACATATGCCAGCTATGCTCTGCATCATTTTCTCTTTTTAGTTTTCCATCTTCTAAGTATACTGACTGTCGATATATACTTTTCATTTTAGATATTTCAATGAGAAAATCCATTTGCTTTTTTAACCTGTCCATAGTTCCACCTTTTACTTCATTTTTATTCCCATATCTTTCTCTATAAGCTCCAAAATATAGGAATTTGTGCTTTTATTTTTAGATTTTGCATATTCC
>CABVEG010000265.1 GCA_902497185.1 uncultured Eubacteriales bacterium
TAAAAAATGTATCAGTTCACACCCATTATAATCAGGTTATAGAAAATGCAAAAATTGATATTATAGCAATAGGAAATATTAAATCAGAGGAAATTATAGAATATATAAATAAATATATTCCTCTACCCTCAAGGCATACTGTTCTTGAACCCTGTAATTATTTATATTATCCGCCTACCGTAAAAAACATTGAGGAAAATATGAATATAACCCAAGGTAAGCTTTGTATTGGAATAAGAATGAATATTAATCCTATAGGAAGGGACTGGTATAAGGCAATTGTTGCAAACGAGCTTTTCGGCGGCAGTGCCAGTTCCGCTCTTTTTATGGAGGCAAGAGAAAAAGAAAGCCTGTGTTATTATATTTCATCAAAACTTTTAAGGTTTAAGTCACTTATGCTTATTGAGGCAGGTATAGACAGTCACAACAAAGACAAAGTAATAGAAATAATAAAATCAGCCTTTAGTAATATTTCAGAAGAAAATATAGAAATTGCAAAGGAAAATATAATAGAAGGTTACAAAATATCACAGGACAAGCCCGAAAGAATAATGGACAATATTTTAGGAGGGCTTATTCTGGGACAGGAACAAAGCATTGAAAGTGCCATAGAAGAAATCAGAAGCGTTGACACAATTAAGGATATTTTTAAAGACAGCCATTTGGATACAATATTTATGCTAAGAAAGGAGGATAATAATGATAAATGTAATTAGTAAAAGACTTAATAATGGTGCTATGTGCTATGTACTTCCCAAAAAAGGCTACAATGAAAAAGAGGTAATGATTGCCTTTAACTATGGTTCTAAAAACACTGATTTTACTACAGAAAATAAAAATGTAAGTCAGCCCTATGGTATTGCCCACTTTCTTGAGCACAAAATGTTTGAGGACAAGGACATAAATATTTTTGACAATTTCTCTAAACTTGGTTTAAGTGCCAATGCATATACTAATTTTGATACAACAGCTTACTATTTTTCAGGCTGTGAAAATATTGACAAAGGCTTTGATCTGCTTATGAAAATGGTTTCAGAGTTATATGTTACGGAGGAGAACATAAAAAAAGAAAAGGGAATAATTACACAAGAAATAAATATGTATAAAGATGACCCTTATTGGCAAATTTACTTCAATGTTTTAAAGGCAATGTATAGCAAAAACCCCATAAGAGAAAGCATTGCCGGAGATGTGGAAGATATAGAAAAAATAAATGTTGATATGCTTGAAAAAAGCTATAAAAGTTTTTATACTTACGAAAACTGTGTAATTATTGGCTGCGGAGATTTTAACAGCGAAAGTTTTTTTGAACAGGCAGAAAGCCTTAAATTAAGAAACAGCAATACCGTAAAACACAAAATAAATGACAGCATAAATAAAAAAGAATATACGGTAAATATGACAGTTAATAAACCAATATACCACATTGGTTTCAGAGATAACATAAAAAACAGTATTTTAGACAGAATTTGTATTACAAATATTATTATGAATCTGCTTTTTTCACCAAGCTCAATGCTGTACAACAAACTTTATGATAACAAATTAATTGACAACAGTTTCAGCTTTGAGGTACTTCAAGGTATTGATTACGGCGGAGCAATTATAAAGGGTGAGGATGGAAATTACAACAAAATAATTGATGAAACATTATCTGAAATAAAAAATTATATTGCATATGGCATAGCAAAAGACAATATTAACAGAATAAAGAGAAAACTTAAAACCCAAATGCTTTTTAACAGCGAAAATATATCTTCCCTTGTAAGCCTGTCGGCTGATTGTTATTCAAAAAATATAGAAATACTGGACATTTACAATAATTATGATAAAATAGATGTAGACGATATAATAAACACATTAAAAGAGCAGTATACCTATGAAAATATGGTGCTTGCTCTTATAAAGGAGAGTTGATAATGGGTGACATATATTTTCCTCATTTGGGCATTAGTATTGAGAGCCTAAATAGAGTTGCATTTAAAATAGGAGACTTTAATATTTATTGGTATGGCATTTTTATAGCTTTTGGTGCAATGCTTGGCATAACACTTTGTATGAAAGAAGCTAAAAGAACAGGTCAAAGTCAGGATATATATTCTGACTTTGCCTTTATAGGTATTATTGTAGGAGTGTGCTGTGCAAGGATTTATTACCTTATATTTCATGGTGACAGCCTTCTTGATTTTTTTAAATTCAGAGATGGAGGTCTTGCTATATATGGCGGCATCCTTGGAGGTATTTTAACAGCATTAATATTTTCAAAAGTAAAAAAAATCAATTTCTTTAAGCTGGCTGACACATGTATAATGAGTGTCCTTGTAGGTCAAATATTCGGACGTTGGGGAAATTTCTTTAACAGAGAGGCATTTGGCAAATACACAGACAGCCTTTTTTCTATGGCATTAAAGACCGAACAGGTAAACGGGCTTGTTGAAAAAGGTAGCGAAGCAATATATCATGGATATGCTACATATCCAATTACTGTTTTTAATAATGTCAATTACATACAGGTACATCCAACATTTTTATACGAATGTATTTGGAATATTTGTCTGCTTGCAATTTTATTTTTTACAAGAAAGAATAAAAAATTTGACGGTCAGCTTTTAGCTATGTATTTTATTGGCTATGGTATAGGAAGATTTTTTATTGAAAGTCTTAGAACAGATCAGCTTTTAATATTTGGTATGCCTGTGAGTATGGCTGTTTCTGCCATTCTTATCATAACTGGCATTATTATTATAATTATGTTTAAAAATTTGAAAAAAAATGAAAAAAGTTCTTGACAAAACACCTGAACAGTGATAGAATATCTATTGTGTTCAGCAGAGAACACTAAAATGTAAAATGCAGTCTTGGCGGAATTGGCATACGCGCTAGACTAAGGATCTAGTCCGGGTTAACTGGGTACGGGTTCAAGTCCCGTAGAC
>CABVEG010000266.1 GCA_902497185.1 uncultured Eubacteriales bacterium
TGATAAATATATGGAAGGGAACTCCTTTAGGATATAATGCCCAATTTGATAATGAACATAATATTAATAAGCCTGAATTAGAAGAATTTGTTATAAATGATGGCAAAAAACACAGCTGTTTTCTGATTTTACCAGGCGGCGGCTATGACCATTTGTCAAATCACGAAGGTGCTAATGTAGCAAAAAGGCTTAATGAAGAGGGAATAAGTGCCTTTGTCCTTTATTACAGAGTTGCACCTTATGCACACCCTGTATATTTGTGGGATGCAAAAAGGGCAATGCGATACATAAGATATAATGCAGAAAAATACAATATTGACCCGGATAAAATAGGTATTATGGGCTTTAGCGCAGGAGGTAATTTGGCTTGTATTACTGCGGAGCATTATGATCACTATGAATATGAGCCTATTGATGAAATCGACAGTGTGTCAGCTATGCCTAATGCACTTTGTATGTGCTATCCTGTTGTAAGCATTACTAAGGAAATATCCCATTCACGTTCAGGTGATAATTTATGCGGAGATGACAAGGAGTTTAGAAATGAGCTGTCCTGTGAGCTTGCAGTAAGAGATAATATGCCTCCTACATTTATATGGCATACCTTTGAGGATAAAAGTGTTGATTGTAGAAATTCTCTTGAAATGGGTATGGCAATGAAGGAAAAGGGCTGTTCCTTTGAAATGCACATTTTCCCTAAGGGTAAGCATGGTCTTGACCTTGCTGAAGGAATAGAAGGAACGGAGCAGTGGTTTGATTTGTATTGTAACTGGCTTAAAAGAATTGGATTTTGCATATAATCATATTGGGTGATTATATGAGTGACAATTTAACAGGCAGAATTATTAACAAGGAAGTAATTAATGTTAGGGACGGATGCAGAATAGGCTGTATTTCCGATGTTTTGGTTGACTGCAAAAGCGGAAATATTTGCTGTATAATTATACCTGTTGTAAATGGTATATTTTCCTTCTTTGGAAAGAAAAAAGAGTATTGTATAAACTGGTGCAATGTTGTGAAAATCGGAGGAGATATTGTGCTTGTTGATGCAGATGTACGAAATTGTATAAAAATATGCGAGGGCTAATTTATGTTAGACAAAAGAGAACTTAAAAATCAGCTTGAAAATATTATAGATAAAAAACTAATTGAAAGTGTGAGTATAAGCAATCCTTTAAAAAGGGGAGAGGGTATAGCCTTAAAGGTAAAAATTTCTTCCGTAATCATTAAAAATAAGCTTGCATATCAGGTGTCTGAATACATAGGACAGAAGGTTATTCATAAAAATATTGATGCGGAAATAATTATTGATGAAATTATAAGTATTATGGAAAAGGGCTTTAAACAGTGCAATATTACTTCCAATGTGCTTTGTACTATTCTTATGAATAAGAAAAAGCAGTTTACATTAACAGGTATTAAGGATAACTTAAATGCAATATCTTTGCCTAAAGAGCACAATAAGACTAAGAATTATATAATAGGCGAGGGTGAGTATGTAGATTGGATGTATAAGTTGGGCTTAATGGATAAAAGTGGTATAGTGTTAAAGCACAGACAGAAAAAATTCAGGCAAATTAATAAATTTCTTGAAATGCTTAAGGATATAGAAGATGAAATTCCTGAAAATTCAATTATTGTTGATATGGGTTGTGGCAAAAGCTATCTTACATTTGCAATGTATCATTATTTCAATATAATTAAGAAAAAGAATATTGAAATAAGAGGTTATGATTTAAAAAAGGATGTTGTTGAATACTGCAATGAGCTGGCTGAAAAATTTGAATTTAGAAGTCTTAAATTTTATTGCGAGGATATAGCAAATATTGAAAATACAGATGAGAGAATTGCTATGATTATAACACTTCATGCCTGTGATACTGCTACTGATTATGCTATATATCACGGTATACGATGGGGCTGTAAGGTAATGATGAATGTGCCTTGTTGCCAACATGAGCTTTTTCATCAAATGAAAAATGATGATATGAGTATTATGCTTAATCACGGGATTATTAAGGAAAGATTTGCTGCACTTCTTACGGATTCCATAAGAGCAAGAATTATTGAACTTAAAGGCTATAGGGTGCAGGTAATGGAGTTTATTGATATGGAGCATACACCTAAAAATATTATGATAAGGTCGGTTAAGACAGGCAAGTCTGAGGACAAAAAAAAGAAGGAGGACTTAGAGAAAATTATAAAAGAATATAATATACATCCGACACTTTACAATTTGTTCTGGGGTGATTAATTTAATTGGGTTCTTATAGGTTACACCGGTTGACAAAGAACCAAATAAAGGCAACTGTTTTCGATAATTGAAATCAGTTGCCTTATTTATTATAAGCTAAAAACTTAACTTAATAAAGAGAATTTATACTACAAATTATTTGTTTTGTAACAGTCCATCAAAATTAAAGATTACTCTTGATCTTATTGATAATTTCATCATATTCTTCATCAGTTAAATACTTAGGAGGGTTTACATTCATTTCAAATGTACCACCAAAGCCATAGCCGTCCTTTTGTTTAGGGACAATATGTACATGTAAGTGAGGGAGAGTATCGCTGAACATACCATAATTTACCTTTGCAGGATTAACGCTCTTCATAATAGCCTTACCAACAGTTTGCATATCACTTATAAATGCTGCTGAGTCTTCAGGGCTAAGCTCTGTAAAGTCTACATTATGGTCCTTATATGCAATTACACATCTGCCATAATATGTCTGTTCCTTAAATAAATATAATTTACATACCTTTAAGTCAGCAATATAAATCATAAGAGAGTCAAGTTTCTCCCTATTTTTGCAATATAAACAGTTTTCCATAATAATTCCTCCTAAATTGGTTAAATTTATATTTTAATTATAATTCTTTATATTAATATTGTCAATGAAATTATAGATTAATAAAT
>CABVEG010000267.1 GCA_902497185.1 uncultured Eubacteriales bacterium
TTGAGCATAAAAAAAGCCAGAGCCACAAAAGAGGAGTTACAAAAGACTCTGGCGAAAAGCTGAGGAAAGAATTAGGGGCAAAAACCTCAGCTCATAATTAATGATAATATATAAATATTAATAAATTATATAAATTAGATTAAAATTTAATTAAAAATTTAAATTTTTCAAAACTTGACAATAAATTGAATGTATTGTACATTAAATAGTAGTAGAAAAAATTAGATTTGAAATATTTTTGGAGGTAAATGATGAAGGTTAATAATGTATCATTAGAGGCGGTTGCTGTAAAACCGCCTCAATACCCCACAAAGGGTATGGCAGAAATTGCTTTTGCAGGTAAATCAAATGTGGGGAAAAGCTCCCTTATAAACTCAATGGTTTACAGAAAGGCAATAGCAAGAACAAGTCAGAATCCGGGCAAAACGAGAACAATTAATTTTTATAATGTAGAAGACAAGCTTTATTTTGTAGATTTGCCGGGATACGGTTATGCTAAAGCTCCAAAGACGGAAATTGCAAAGTGGGGCAAAATGATTGAGTCATATCTTTTAAAAAGAGAAACATTAAAAGCTATTATTCTTCTTATAGATATTAGGCATGAGCCGGGAGAAAACGACAGAATGATGTATGATTGGTTAAAGCATTACGGTTACAAAATTATAATAGCTGCTACAAAATCTGATAAACTCAAGAGAAGTCAACTCCCTAAACATATATCAATGCTTAGAAAATCATTAAACCTTGACAACGAGGATATGCTTATTCCTTTCAGCAGTGAAAACAAATCAGGAAGAGATGAATTGTGGAGAGTTATTGAGGAAGTTGTCGAAAATCAATAAATTGATTGTACTATTTTAACAAAAAAAAAGAAAAAATATTGTACAAAATAAATAAAATTTATTTGGTTTGAGTATTAATATTGAAAAAATTAACAAATTTTAGTATAATAAATTTGTTATTTAATAGGTTATACCCTATAATTTCATTAATAAAGGAGGAAATTTTAATGAAAAAAGGTTTTAAAAGATTCCTTAGTTCTGCTTTAGCTACAGTTATGGCAGTGGCAGGCATGACTATTGGAATGGCAACAACGGCGAGTGCTGCTACAACTACTTGGGTTCCTAATGATGATGGATTTGATACTTGTCCTGCTGTTTTTGGTTTAGATGCAGACACATCACTTCATTTGGATATGGCTAATAGCAGAAAGGCGACTTTTACAGATGCTATCTTTGCAGGAGGAGTTTCTGCTGTTGCAGGTAAGTCAGGTATTGATATCAGAAATCAGTTCCTTAATGGTGCTGCTGATACAATTGCGTATAGGTCAATTGCATTAGCACCAACTGAATCTGGAACAATTGATTTATATGTGGTAAGACAGAGTTCAGGTTCAGCTGGTACGTTAAGAATTTATGCTGCAACTAAGAGTGCTGAAACAGGTCTTTATGAAAGAGGCGATTTATTACAGGATAGTATTTCTGTTCCAGGCAGAGATACAACAGGTATTGCTCCTGTTTCTTTTCAGGTAGAATCTGGTAATATTTATTTGGTATATGCAAATAGCAGTGGTATTGGTTTATATGGTATGTCACATACTGCTGGTGAGGTTGTTAACTATACTTGGAATTTAGATTTAACAGGTTTAGTTAATGTTGATGGTAATGGCTTAGCTTTAGCAAATGATACATCTACATCAGTTAAAAATACCTTAAGCTATACTGGCTCAGGCTATGTATTAAAGGATGAGTATACTACTATTAGTGATACTACTATTGGTGTTACTGTAGATTCTGTAAATAATACAATTACAGTTAAGCCTACTGATGATTGGTTTGATGCAGTTGCTCCAAGAACTTATGTTTCTGTAGAGCCTGTTGTAACAGGTAATCAGACAGTTTACAACTTTGTACAGGCTGATGATTCAGAAAAGTATCTTATCTCTGCAACTGACGATGCTAAGTCTAATACAACAGCATATGTGGACTTTGCAGGAACAAATGGTACAGATAATGACTGTTATGTAACATTAGACACTACAGGCGCTAAGTTATGTGATGATTCTGCAAGTGCTGCTGTTAAGCTTGTAATTCCTTATGCTGCTTCAACAGGTAAGGTTACAGTATCAGGTACTGTTACTCCTACAAATAATATTGGTGGCAAGTGGAAGTTAGTTGATTTTGGCTGTGTGGCTGTTAGTACAGATGCAGACAAGATGGTAACTCTTACTGATAATAATTCAGCTTCAGTTGCTGATAATGTTGGTATTGCTGTTAAGGGTCAGGCTGTTACATATAGTGTTACACTTGATTTAGATGCTAGGACTGCTTCAGGTACTATTACAAATGGTGCTACAAGTAAGGACTTTACAAATATTCCGTTTATAGAGAACACAAGCCTTGGTAGTATTGCTTTTATTACTAATAATGGTAACAGCATTACTGCAGGTAATGATAGAGGTTTACTTATACCATCAGTAACAATTACTGCAGAAACTTCTGTAACTCCTTTAATCACTAAGACTACAGACTTTGCAACTCCTGCTGTATTATCTATTGGTGATACTCATTATGTAGTTTCAGTCATTTCTAATGCTGATGCTACTAATATTGCAAATAATACAGTTGCTCAGTCTACTGCTACAGCTGTAGATGTTGCTACTTCTGATACTGTATATGAGGGTGTTCAGATTAATGATAAGGTTTACACTGCTGTTGATTTCTGCGATACTGCTGCTGCTAATGATTATGTATTTGCAAGCATTATTGAAAACAATAATAACACTGCCTCTGAAACAGTAGTAACTGATATTCAGAAGCTTGTTACAAGTGTTAAGTAATTGTAGGGAGGTAAATAATAATGA
>CABVEG010000268.1 GCA_902497185.1 uncultured Eubacteriales bacterium
ATTTATATATATTTTTTGATAGTTGTTGAAATTCTTCTGAAAATGTGTTATATTTATTTTTAATTAATAATTATGCACAGGTGAAAAAATGAATAATAAAATATACTATTTATATGTAATAAGCGGTGCAATATTATGGGGGCTTATAAGTCTGTTTTCAAATACTCTTGCAGACAATGGTTTGTCACCTGAAAATATTGTTGCAATAAGGAGCTTTGGTGCAGCTGTTATACTTTTCATTATATTTGCAGTAAAGGACAAAAATCTTTTAAAAATAGAATTAAAGGATATTAAATATTTTATAGGTACAGGCATTATAAGTTTTGTGTTTTTTAACTGGTGTCTTTTTACATCAATGAATGAATGCAGTGCGGCAATAGCTGTTGTACTTTTATATACTGCTCCTGTGTTTGTAACTATTATGTCGGCAGTACTTTTTAAGGAAAAAATGACTAAAATTAAAATTTTTGCTCTTATATTGACTGTAATCGGCTGTATGTTTGTTACGGGAGCTATAGGAGGCAAAATTAACGGTACGTTATTTGGAGTGATTTGCGGTATAGGTTCAGGTGTTTTTTATGCACTTTACAGTATTTTTGGAAGATATGCACTGGAAAAATACAGTGCCGTTACAGTAACGGTTTATACATTTATATTTGCTGCCTTAGGCTCAATACCACTGATTGAGCCAAGCTCCCTTATTAACGGATTGTCAAACACTACGGCAATTATATCCGCAATATTAATTGTTGTAGTTTCAACAGTAAGTCCCTTTCTTCTTTACACAAAGGGGTTGACAGGGGTTGAGTCAGGTACGGCATCAATACTTGCAACTGCTGAACCGGCTGTAGGCGTACTTGTAAGTGTATTTATACTTCATCAGCCTATTAACTTGATTTCGGTTGTTGGTGTCCTTCTTATATTTGGGGCAGTTATATCGTTAAATTTTAATAAACAGGAGAACTGAATATGGATTACAGAGGAAAATTAAAGGATTGTAAAAGGGTTGTTGTTAAGGTTGGCACCACATCTCTTACATATCCTAATGGAAAGTTTAATTTAAAGAAAATAGATAGCCTTTCAAAAATGCTTACAGATCTTACCAATAAGGGTATGGAGATTGTACTTGTTTCATCAGGTGCAATAGCTATTGGGGCAGCTAAATTGGGTCTTGCTGAAAGACCAAGAGATGTTATTGGCAAGCAGGCTGCCTCTGCTGTAGGTCAGGCTTTATTGATGCAGATGTATGAAAAGTTTTTTAGTGAATATAATCAGAAGGTAGCTCAGATACTTTTGACAAAGCCTGTATTTGATGCTGAAAGCAAGAGAAGAAATGCAAGCAATACAATAAACAGATTATTAGAAATGGGTGTTATTCCTATTGTAAATGAAAATGATACTATTTCTACTGATGAGTTTAATGAGTTTTCTGATAATGATACTCTTTCATCTTATGTTGCAGGTCTTATTAAAAGTGATTTGCTTATTATTTTATCAGATATTGACGGTATGTATACTGCTGACCCTAACAAGGATAAAAATGCTGAAATTATAGATACTGTGTCTGAAATTACTGATGAAATCTATTCACTTGCAGGAGGTTCTGCTTCTGCCCTCGGTACAGGTGGTATGGTAACCAAGGTTAAGGCTGCGGATTATTTGAGAAAGAAAAATGTAAGTATGGTAATTGCTTCAGGCGCAAATCCTGATATTGTTTATGATATTCTGGAAGGTAAGAAAGTCGGCACACTTTTTGTAGGTGGTAATATTGGATAAAAAGGAAATAAGGATAAAATTTAAGGAAATAAGAAAAAAACTCAGAGGCAATATAACCTCTGAGTTTTTAAAAACCGATATATATTTAAAGGCAAAAACAATTTTTATTTTTGTAAGTTATGGTAGTGAAATTGGCACAGTAGAGCTTATAAATAAGGCATTAAATGACGGTAAAATTGTTGCTGTTCCTTATATGACAGGAAAACCTCATGAAATGGTTTTTATTGAAATAAAATCTATTGAGGAATTAAAGCCAAATAAAATCGGTATTTTAGAGCCTGAATATAAGGCTGAAAATATAATAAAATCAGATAAAAATACTGTTATAATAGTTCCTGGCTTGGCATTTGACAAGGACTTTTACAGAATTGGCTATGGAGGCGGTTATTATGATAAGTATATTGATGAAAATGAATATATGTTAACCGTTGGAGCTTGTTTTGAGGAGCAGATTACAGATGTGGTCCCTAGAGATGAAATGGACAGAACTATTGATATAATTGTAACTGATAAGAGAATAAGGAGGAACCTCAATGAAGACATTAACTGAAATTGGTGAGAGCGCTAAAATTGCAAAAAGAGCTCTGGCAAAGCTTACAACAGGAGAAAAAAATCAACTTTTATTAAGGGCTGCCGAGGCTTTAAAAGATAACTATGGGAAAATATTAAAGGCAAATGAAATTGACCTTGAAAATGGTAAAAATGCAGGGCTTAAAGACTCAATTATGGATAGACTTGCATTAAATAAAGACAGGATTTATGCTATGGCTGACGGTCTTTCACAGATTGCAAAGCTGCCTGACCCTATTGGTGAGGTTATAAATATGAAAACACTGCCAAACGGTTTAATTGTTGGACAAAAGAGAGTTCCTATGGGCGTTATTGGTATTATTTACGAGGCAAGACCTAACGTTACATCTGATGCCTTTGGCTTGTGCTTAAAGGCAGGCAGTGCCGTAATATTAAGGGGTGGAAAGGAAGCAATAAACTCAAATAAGGCTACTATTTCTGTTTTTAAAAAGGCAATTAATGAAATGGGAATTGATGAAAATATTGTACAGCTTATTGAGGATACATCAAGAG
>CABVEG010000269.1 GCA_902497185.1 uncultured Eubacteriales bacterium
TTATATCTATAATTTTAAATTTAGCCTTGTTGTTTGTTTATAAATATACAGGCTTTTTTGTTGAAAGCATAAACAGTGCTTTTGGCTTGAGTATTGATATACCTGTAATTCATCTGCCTATTGGCATATCATTTTTTACATTTCAGGCAATGAGTTATGTTATTGATGTTTACAGAGGAGATACACCTGTTCAGAAAAAGTTCAGCAGTATTCTTCTTTATATTTCATTTTTTCCTCAGCTTATTGCAGGACCTATTGTTAAATATCATGATATTGATAAGCAGATCGAAAAGCGAGATGTTGACTTTAATAAATATGCTGTTGGCATAAGAAGGTTTTTGTTTGGTCTTTTCAAGAAAGTGCTTATAGCCAATAATGTGGGTGCAGTATGGTCATATATAAGTGGTATGGATTTTGAATCTATGTCTGCTGCTACGGCGTGGCTTGGTGCTGTTTGTTATTCACTTCAAATTTATTTTGATTTTTCAGGCTATTCCGATATGGCAATAGGTCTTGGTAAAATGTTTGGTTTTGATTTTCTTGAAAACTTTAATTATCCGTATATTTCAAAGAGTATAAGAGAATTTTGGAGAAGATGGCATATTTCCCTTTCCACGTGGTTTAAGGAGTATTTATATATTCCTCTTGGGGGCAACAGAAAGGGCAGAGTAAGAACGTATATTAATTTGTTTATAGTTTTCTTTTGCACAGGTCTTTGGCACGGTGCAAGCTGGAATTTTGTGCTTTGGGGATTGTGGCACGGTTTCTTTTCAGTTATGGAAAGACTTGGACTTGGCAGAATTCTTGAAAAGGATAAAACTACGGTTTTAAGCAGAATATACACATTATTTGTTGTTGTAGTGGGCTTTGCTGTTTTTGCCATTACAGATTTTAATGAGCTTAGAGCCTTCCTTTCTGTTATGTTCTTTTATGGAAGCAGCTCTTTAATTGACAACAGCTTTTTGTTTGTGCTTAAAGATAATGCTATAATTATTTTAGCAGGTTTAGTTTTATCTGTGCCTGTTTATAATATGGTAAAAGACAGCAAATTAACTGTATTAAAAATTATTTCTGTAATTTTGACTGTTGCTGCTTTTATATTGACTATTGCCTGTTTGGTAAGTTCAAGCTATAATCCGTTTTTATATTTCAGATTTTAAAGGAGGGGTAATATGACACTTAAAATTAATGCAGTCATTATATCAGCTATGGTTATATGCCTTTCTGTAGCATTTATATTTATGCCAAAGTCGGATTTTTCAGAAAATGAAAATAGAAGTCTTGCGGATTTTCCTGAATTTAATGTTGAGGAGATATTAAACGGGAATTATATGTCTGATATTACAACCTATTTATCAGATCATTTTCCTTTCAGAGATGAATTTGTAGGAGAAAAAAATGATTTTGAGCTTGACTTTATGGGCAAAAAATATATAAATAATATTTATATTGGAAATGACGGTTTTTATATTGAGGACTATAAAAAGCCTGAAAATACGGATAAAATTATAAAGAATTTAACGAACTTTCAAAACAATCTTAAAAGCGTTAAGGCTGATTTTATGCTTGTGCCTACGCAGATTAGTATTTATGAGGATAAACTTCCAAAGTTTGCAAATCCCATAAGCCAGCTTAAAACAATAGATGAATATTATTCACGTCTTAATATGAATTGTATTGATGTATATGACATATTAAATGCAAATAAGAATAAAGAAAAACTTTATTATAGGCTTGACCATCACTGGACTACTGATGGTGCTTATTATGCTTATAAACAATATTGCATTGAAAAGGGCTTTGAGCCTGTGTCAAGAGATGAATACAGTGTTGATGTTATAAGTGGCTTTAAAGGGACAATATTTTCAAAACTTAATATTGATTCAGTAACAGAGGGAGAAGAAATTAAGGTTTATAATAAGGCTTTTAACTTAAATGTAAGCTATGACGGTAATAATAGTAATTCTTTATACAATATGGATTATGCTGATGAAAAGGACAAGTATTCAGTATTTTTAAATAATATAAACTCCTTTGTGGAAATTACAAATAATGATGTGCAGAATAATAGAACTCTTGTCATTGCAAAGGACAGTTATGCTAATTCTATGATTCCTTTTCTTGTAAACCATTATAATAAAATTTATGTGTTTGATACAAGAAGCTATAAGGAGTCTGTAAGCCAGTTTGTAAATGAAAATAATGTAGACGATGTTCTTATTCTTTATAATGTTAATTCAATAGACAGCGATACAGGTATAAATGGAATATACTAGATATACAAAAAGAGAGAATCTTATTTTTGATTCTCTCTTAAATAATTAATTACATCTTTTCTGGTTATAATACCTACAAAGAAATTTCTGTCATCAACAACAGGTACAAAATTTTGATTTGTGATCCTTTCAAACAATTCATTCATTGTCGTATCAATTTTAATGGCAGGGTTATAATTTGTTCTTATTATTGAATATATGTATCTATGTTCGTTCTCCTTTAGCTCAAAGGTGTTTTCATTTACAATATTCCAAAGGAAATCTCCTTCTGATATAGTACCTAAATATTTACCCTCATCATCAATAACAGGTACGGCAGTGTAGCCATGTGCCTTGAACTTTTCAATTCCCTGACGTATTGTGTTGCTGCCAGATAAATATACTATGGTACTTTTGGGTTTAAGCAGAAATAATATGTTCATAGTATCGCCTCTTTATTTTATTATACATTTTACGATTTAATGTTATAAAAAAATTTATAGAAAGTCAATAGAAATTAATAAATATAAGGAATTTGTAAAAAATGAGGTATTACAATGTCATGGGAAATAAACTGTTGCCGCTGCAAAGGCTG
>CABVEG010000270.1 GCA_902497185.1 uncultured Eubacteriales bacterium
ATATTACCTTCTAAATAAAATTAGTATTTCTTTATAGTAGCTTATATATAGAATATCATACATTTTATTAAACAGCAATACTTATGATTACAAAAATTTTTATTGTAAAGCTTGCATAAATAAAGCGGCATAGATTTAAAACAAAAAAAATCTATACCGCAAGCTGTAATATTTTTTATTTATACAATATAATTGTAATTTTAAACAAATCACCATCAGTCATTATATTCATAATACCTCCGTGAAGCTCTACAATATTTTTAGCTATTGAAAGTCCAAGTCCTGAGCCTTCAGTTGTACGTGAAGTATCTCCTCGTTTAAATCTTTCAAATAATTCATTTGCATCAAAATCCATTGTATAGTTAGCCACATTTTTAAATGTAATTACAACTGATTTTTCTTCTTCCTTAATATCTACATAGGCTCTTGTACCTTTTGCCGAATATTTAAGAATGTTATTAATAAGATTATCAAAGACACGCCACATCTTCTGACCGTCTATACTTACAAGTATTGAATCCGAACTTGTAGATACAATAAATTCAATGCCTGAATCTTCTATTTTGTAGGATAATTCACCAAGTGTCTGGTCGAGCAGGGCAACAATGTCAGAATACATTCTGTCAAGTTTCATTTGACCGCTTGAAAGCTTTGATGCTTCAAACAAATCGTCAATTAATATTTTCAATCGCTTTGATTTATTGTCAATTACCGAAATATATTCTTTAGCCATATCATTATCAATATTAAGCTCCTTTAAAAGTGAAACATAGCTTATTATAGACGTTAACGGTGTTTTTAAATCGTGAGATACATTTGTAATTAATTCAGTTTTAAGTCTTTCGCTTTTAAGTATCTCATTTACATTATTTTGCAGACCTGTGTTTATTTTATTTATATTGTTAATGGATGTAGTAAAGGGACCTTTTTGTTCCGGAATAGTGTCCATTTTGCCATCTGCAAGCTCTTGGATATAATATCTAAGTTTAATTTCTGCAACAATAGCTTTAAAAATAACAGCAAGCACAAGTATTGATATTGTAAGACCAAGATATATTAAAAACGTTCTTATAAGCATATTTGCACCTAAAAGTGAAACATACATACAGCCAATAAGCCAAATTATAACTATTGTAACAAATATAAGCAAACCGGTAAAAAAATATTTTTTTGACTTTAATGCTAATTTAATATCAAATATTGCCTCAATAATAATTTTAGATGTAGGCTTTTTAAAAATTATCCTTGGATTTTTAAAAAACTGTACACTTTGACCTATAAATAGGGCAAAAAACATTACAATTAAGCAAGTAACAATAAGTAATGTAAAAAGCATAGGATAACTTCCGTTTACAAGGCTTGTTGTAATTATAGATAAATTTGGTTTATTATACTTAAACACAAATATAACAAACATAATTGCAATAGGCACAGTAAATACAGAAGGAATCTTGCTGTAAATTTGGTTAAAATAACTTAAAATCTCCTTTGTAATCTCCTTGTGGTACAGATAGAGATAAGAGGAAAGGAGAATAACAATACCCATAAGGCAAAGAGGCAGAATAGGTGATGACAATACTTTGTTATATTTTATTTCATCCTGAATCAAAAGCATTTGCGCTCTTGTGTTTATGGAAGTAGTAACAGGTATTGAAATATCACAGGTTAAGCCATAGTCTTTAAATGACTGATTAAGAATCTCATTATTGAAATTTATTGCAAAAATCGGATCTTCAATGCTTATGGTTTCATAACTGCCTTCCTTATAAAAATCATTAGTATTTGTTGCAATAACACGGCATAAAACGTTGCTGTAAATTGAATAATGAAAATCATCATTTGTAACAAGATAGTTTTCGATGGAATTATAATTATTAATTGCATCACTTAACTCTGTTTGCCTTGTAATAAGGTTGTCTATAGTTAAACTGCCAATATCAAATATATATAATTCTTCGGGATTTGGAACCATATAATTTTCGGCACTTTCCATATTGTCTGAATTTGAAGAACCGGATTCATTATTTGAAAAAGGTGTAATATTTGCATAAAAGTTTTTTGGCTTTGGTGCAACCTCACCTGTTGAAATATAATTATCAATTTCAGACAGTTTCAATGTTGCCTGATCAATATCAAAGTTTCTGTAATAAATATAGTATCTTTGAAGATTTTTTGCGTATCTTATTACATTTTTATTGATTTCGGCACTATTTTTAAAATATGACATATTACTTTCACTAAAATTGAGCTTTTTTTCAAAACAGGTCATTAGTGATGCAGCTGTCAATATAATGATTAATAAAAGTAATAAAAAGGAAACTGCCTTATTTTGAGATTTTGTATCCAATTCCCCACACCACCTTTAAATACATAGGCTCTTTTGGATTAACCTCAATTTTTTCTCGTATTCTTCTAATGTGTACGGCAACAGTGTTTTCGCTGTTAATAAACGGTTCATTCCATACTTTTTGATAAATTTCTTCAATAGAGAATATAACGTCGGGATTTTCCATAAGAAGCTGCAAAATTTTAAACTCAATAGGAGTCAGCTTAACAGGCTTGTCATTTAATTTTACTTCTTTAGTCTTTTTATTAAGGTATAATCCTCTTATAAGGAGCTCATCCTTAGTTTGTTGAAAACTGCTGAACTTTGTATATCTTCTCAAATTTGATTTAACTCTGGCAATAAGCTCAAGGAAGTTAAAAGGTTTTGTAATGTAGTCGTCGGCTCCTATATTTAAACCAAGGACAATATCCTTATCCTCTGACTTTGCAGAAAGTACAATTATAGGTATTTCTTTATCCTGTCTTATTTTAAGTATAGCCTGTATTCCGTCCATTTTAGG
>CABVEG010000271.1 GCA_902497185.1 uncultured Eubacteriales bacterium
AAGCCTCAGGTAAAACATAGTTTACGGCATCATCATAAAAAACAGCCTTGCCATACTGGGCTTCAATTAACTTTCTTGGAGCCTTGCCCTTTCTGAAGCCCTGAATACTGATTGAGCCTTTGTTCTTATTATAAGAGTAATCCATACCCTTTTCAAAAGTTTCTGCATCTACAGAAAAAGTAATTTTTACCTTATTCTTCTCGATATTTTCAACTGTGCTCATTAATATATCCTCCTTAAAACATAATTGCACTTCTTAGCATTATAACACAACATTATTCAAAAATCCAGTATTATTTTCAAAAAATTTCCCTTTCTACATCATCAATAACTGCATCAGTATTTCTTTCTATATAATTCAGCACATTTTCTATAATTTCATCAGCGTGTCTGACCTCATTTGTAACACAGGCAAACCCTATAACAATAGATTTGTGAATATCCTGTCTGTCAACCTCTGCTATGGATATATTAAACTTATGCCTTGTTTTTTCCACAATACTTTTAACAACCATTCTTTTTTCTTTTAAAGAACTGCACCATTCTGCCGTTAAATATATTACACAGCTTCCTATAATCATATTGCCACCTCCTGAATTATTACCACATATTTATATATTATACTATATTTTACTATACTGCAACCACCTTATTGTAAAACAATTCTCATTTATAAAAACATAACAAAATACAGCCTTGTTTTATATTTGTTTAGGTGTTATACTGTATTCTAATTTATAATTTATGACAAATGAGGTGCTGATATTGGACTATAAAAAACTGCTTAACATTGTTATGAATATAGGAAAGGAAATGCTTGTATGCGGCGCAGAAGTCAGTCGTGTTGAAGATACCATTACCAGAATATGCAGAGCTTATAATGTTGAAGAAATCAATGTATTTACAATAACTTCAAGCATTATTACAACTATTAAGGCAGATAATGAAATATATACACAAACAAAGAGAATATTTAACTACAATACAAATTTGGACAGGCTTGACAAACTTAACAGCTTATCAAGACATATATGCACTAATAAGCCTGATATTTCATATATAGAAAAAAATTTTGAAAATATTAAAAACAGTAAGGTATATTCATCATTTTTTAATTGCTTTGTATATGGTATTATAGCAATGTCACTAACGGCATATTTCGGCGGCGGCATTTCAGACAGTGTTGTTTCTGCAACTCTTGGTGTTTTAATGTATTTATTAATATCAAAATCCAACTATGTTGATGCTAATATTACATTTTTGACAATGATAATTGCGTTTATTATCGGAACTGCTGCTGTTATATTTGTTAAATTTGGCTTTGGCAGTAATTTAGACAGTATAGTTATAGGCAATATAATGCTTATGATTCCCGGTGTTGCTATTACCAATTCAATAAGAGATATGATAAGCGGTGACACAATGTCAGGTTTATTACGTTTTGTTGAAAGTATAATAAGGGCAACTGCTGTCACCTTGGGCTTTGTTCTTGCTACATTTTATCTTGGAGGTATTATATTATGACAGGTTATGTTATACAAACATTTATGGCAGGTATTGCCTCTTTAGGATTTGCCCTTCTTTACAATGTGCACGGAAAAAGACTTATTATTCCTTTTATAGGTGGCGTAGCAAGCTGGGCACTGTATTTAATACTAATGTTTTTAAATAACGAAGTTTTACAGTGCTTTATTGTGACAATATTCTTATCACTTTATACTGAAACAGCCGCTAGAATTATCAAAACTCCTACTACAACATTTCTTGTGCCAAATATAATTATTTTAATTCCGGGCGGTTCTCTTTATTTTACAATAAGCTGTGTAATTCAGGGTAAATGGATGGACTTTTTATTAAAAGGCAAAGAAACTATCTTTATAGCCGGTTCCATTGCAGCAGGTATAATGATAGTTTCATCAATATTTAAAATAATGTATTTAATTAAAGAAAAGTAATTAATACTTGTGATTTATATAACTGTCAATTAATGATTTCTTCACTCCGTCACTAAAGCAGTTTTCAGATTTAAGTCTGTTTAATATTGCTTCCGACGTTGAGTGGAGAATCATACCACTGTCCTCAAGTATTATTTCAAAGAGCTTGTTTTTTAATTCCTTACTTTTTACTTTTATAAAATAAGAATTTACTCCTCTGAAATCCAGAAGTTCAAGTATTTTCATTGTTGCTCCATCTTTTTTATCATAATAATAATTTACCTGTTCATTGTAAATATAGCAAAATTCCTTACTTGCATACCTTTTTGCCTCCATTGAGGCATCCTTTGCCATTGCATTAAAAAACTGATAATTAAACAGCCCCTTCTCAACAGTATCAACTCTTTTAAAAGGCTCATCTTTTAATGCAAGTACTGCATCTAAATTTCTGTTAAGGTACTCCTTTTTACTCAAATCACCTTTTGAATACTGGTCAATTAACGCCTGCCTGTACACAAAATATTTTTGCAGTGCATTCATAGTCAACACTCCCATTTAATTTATACTTAGTAAACAGTCATAATAGGCTTATTTACTACTCTTCCAATATTTACAGCTGGACTTTCAATATGTTCTATCCTATAATTAAAATATAAATAAGGAGTGAACATAATGAATAATTTTCTCAACGTCTATAATAATGAAATATGTCCTACACTTAAAGCTCTTGATATTATAATAAAAGCTCACTACAACAATGTTGACATAAATGAATTAAGCAGTTTATTACATATAACCCCAAATGAAATTAACACTATATTAAGCTCAAAGCATATAAATAATATTTCATCTGATATTATACCCACAATTATGCTTAACGGCAGCAGTTATATTTGCAAAATTTTTAAAAAA
>CABVEG010000272.1 GCA_902497185.1 uncultured Eubacteriales bacterium
AAGCCCGTATTTCTTCAGCTTAATGACAAGGGAGAAGCGGCAAATACCAAAAATATTAAATGCGGACAGGATATAATTATTCAGATTTTAAAGGAAGCCTATGATGAAAAATGTGCCGTTGCAACAACTAATATAGGTATTACAGGTAAATACTGTGTGGCTGTTAAGGATAATGGCGAAATAGGCATTTCAAGGAAAATAACAGATGATGCCATAAGAGCGAATTTAAAGAAAATAGCCGAAAGGTATGTTAAGCCGGGCTACAGCTTTGTAATGAGGACAAACTGTGGCAATGAGGAATATGACAAAATCGAAATGGATGTCAAAAACTCGGTTGAGCTTTTACAAGCTGTATTAGACAAGGGAAAATATATAAAGGCACCGTCTTTAATTCGCAAAGAACTTGACCCTTTAAGTAAAATTATAAGAGATATGGGCGGGGATGACTGCCAAATAATAATAAATGACAGTGTGGAATATGAAAAAATAAAGTGCAAGTATGAAAATGTTATACTTCACAGCAGCAATGTGCCGTTATTTATGGAATATGGAATTGAAAGCCAAATGGAAAAACTTTTTCATCGCAAAATATGGCTTAAATGCGGCGGATATATAGTTATTGATGAAACAGAGGCTATGACTGTTATAGATGTAAACAGTGGAAAATCCTCTGATGTTAAAAACAGTTTTAAAATAAATAAGGAGGCTGCCGTAGAAATTGCAAGGCAAATAAGGCTTAGAAACCTTAACGGTATGATAATAATTGACTTTATAAATATGTCTGATGCCAATGAAAATAAAATGCTTTGTTCAATTCTTAAAGAGGAGCTTAAAAAAGACAGAATCAGGACATTTATTGTGGGTATGACAGAGCTTGGGCTTATGCAGCTTACAAGACAGAAGCAGAGAAAGCCTTTGAGCAGATATATTTATCACAAATGCCCTATGTGTGACGGACTTGGAAGGGTAAAGGATATATCCTGTGTGGCTGATTCCATCAATAATGAAATTATAAACATTGCTCTTACTACTATTTATAACAAAATAAAGGTTTCATCAAACTCTGCTGTAATTGATGCTCTTATAAAAGGAGCAGGGCTTATAGAAAATAATTTTGGCATAAGCATTGAGCTTAATAAAATAGCTACCTCCAGATTTGATTATTATGAAATAGAGAAAAGTCGAATTTAAGGGTGTACGTACTTGACAATTTGCCTAAAAAGTAATAAAATAGATATGTAAATAAGGGGTATATGTATATGTGCATTATTACATATATTCTTTTATATGTTTAAAGTAATCAGAAATTCAATCCTTAATTAGCTGCTAAGGGTTGATTTCTGGTGCTTTATAATATTGAACTTTGAAAATTTAATAGGAGGTGTCTAGACTGGATACATCAACGATTATTTGGTTATGTATTGTCTTTGCTTCCGTTTTAATTTCGTTTATAATTGGTATAGTTGTTGGTAAGTATATCAGAAAAAAGTTTGCCGAGGCCGAAATTGGCTCTGCTGAAAGAGAGGCTGAAAACATTAAACTTGAAGCCAGAAAAAATGCAGAGGCTACCAAGAAAGAAGTACTTTTAGAGGCTAAAGAAGAGGCTTTAAAGACTAAGAATGAAGTTGAAAAGGAATGTAAGGACAGAAAGAATGAAATACAGCGCCTTGAAAAACGTATCACTCAAAAGGAAGATGCAGTAGATAAGAAAACCGCTTCTCTTGAAAAGAAGGAGGAACAGCTTAACAATAAGCTGGACGCTATTGAAAATCAACGTAGGGAAATAGAATCCCTTAAAGAAAAGGAGCTTGAAGAGCTTCAGCGTATCTCCGAACTTACTACCGAAGAGGCTAAGGAATATATTCTTGAAAGCGTTAAGAGTGAGGTTAAACACGAAACTGCTGTTATGATTAAGGAAATGGAGGCTAATGCAAAGGCCGAAGCTGACAAAAGAGCTAAGGAAATTGTTGCAGATGCTATCCAGCGCTGTGCTGCAGACCATGTTGCTGAAACAACTGTATCTGTAGTTAATCTGCCAAACGATGAAATGAAGGGTAGAATCATTGGACGTGAAGGCAGAAACATTAGAACATTAGAACAATTAACCGGTATTAACTTTATTATTGATGACACACCTGAGGCTGTTATTTTATCAGGATTTGGAGCAATGAAGAGAGAAATTGCAAGAATTGCTCTTGAAAAGCTTATTATTGATGGTCGTGTTCATCCCGGAAGAATAGAGGAAATGGTTGATAAGGCTAAAACTGAGGTTGAGGCCGCTATGAAAGAGGCAGGAGACAGTGCTACATTTGAAACAGGTGTACATGGTCTTCATCCTGAATTAATCCGTCTTTTAGGTAAGATGAAGTATAGAACTAGTTATGGTCAGAATGTTTTACAGCATTCTATAGAAGTTTCTCATTTATGTGGTGTTATGGCTGCTGAACTTGGCGAAGATGTAACATTGGCTAAGAGAGCCGGTTTGTTACATGATATTGGCAAGGCTATTGATCAGGATATGGAAGGAACACATATTGAGCTTGGTGCCGCATTATGTAGAAAGTATAAGGAGTCTAATACGGTTATTAATGCTGTTGAATCTCATCACGGCGATGTTGAGCCACAGACTATTATTGCTGTATTGGTGCAGGCTGCTGATGCTATTTCTGCTGCCAGACCCGGAGCTAGAAGTGAAACTCTTGAAACATATATTAAGCGTTTGCAGTCTCTTGAGAGTATTGCAGACTCATTTAATGGAGTTGAAAAATCTTTCGCAATTCAGGCAGGACGTGAGTTGCGAGTTATGATAGTACCTGAAAAGGTATCT
>CABVEG010000273.1 GCA_902497185.1 uncultured Eubacteriales bacterium
CAGCTGTTATGATTGTGGTGCCTATGCTTATGATTATAATGTATGCTTTTACAAAAGAGGGCAATTCAGTTATGAATATCCGCTTTACTCTTGATAATTTTGCCTATTTTTTTAAGGATAAAGTTTTTATAGATGTGTTAAAACGTTCTCTTGTGATTGCAGTAAGCACTACTCTTATATGTATACTTATAGGCTATCCTACTGCTTATGTTATAGCAAAAATGAAGCCTAAGTCACAGATGATAATGGTTCTTATGATAACATTGCCTACATGGATAAATATGCTTGTAAGGACTTATGCATGGAGAGGTATACTTGACAAGAACGGATTGGTAAATTCAATTCTGGGGTTATTTGGAATTGCTCCGATTAAACTCCTCGAAACTACGTTTGCCGTAGTTTTAGGTATGGTATATAATTTTATACCTTTTATGATACTTCAGATTTACACTGCTTTGAGCAAAATGGATGAAAGCTATATTCAGGCAGCAAATGACTTGGGAGCAAACAAGGTTCAGGCGTTCTTTAAGGTTACACTGCCGCTTTCCGTTCCCGGAATTATAAGCGGAATTACACTTGTTTTTCTGCCTGCCGTATCCAGCTTTTTTATTCCAAAGCTTTTAGGTGGCGGACAGTATGTTCTTATTGGAAATGTTATAGAAACACAGTTCCTTACTACAGGCAACTGGGGCTTTGGCAGTGCAATATCCCTTATTATGGCGGTTATAATTATAATAGCAATGTATATTGCAAGGCGAATTGATAAGCGTATTTCAATAAAAGGAGGTAACTCCTGATGAATAAAATAAAAAAAGAAAGACATATATTTTCTAAGATTATTATTGGCTTTATTATGTTCTTCTTTTATCTGCCTATTGTTTACACAGTGATTTTTTCTTTTAATTCTTCTAAATCACTGAGTAAATTTGAAGGTTTTTCTTTACAGTGGTATGAAAAACTTTTTAACAATTCAGATATGATGGACTCAATATTTTATACAATAATTATTGCAGTTCTTGCAACGGTTATTTCTACTGTTGCAGGTACAATTACTGCAATAGGTCTTTCAAAGTCCAATAAGGTTTTAAGGGGAATAGTAGAGCAGATAAATGATTTGCCCATTATGAATCCTGATATTGTAACGGCAATAGGACTTCTTATGTTTTTCAGTTCTCTTGCAGTTAAAAAAGGTTTTTTAACCCTTTTGCTTGCTCACATTATGTTTTGTATACCCTTTGTAATTTTAAGTGTATTGCCAAAACTAAGGTCCTTAGACCCTAATATACTTGATGCGGCTTTAGACCTTGGATGTACGCCCCGACAGGCACTTACAAAGGTAATTGTGCCACAGATTACATCGGGAATAATGGCAGGTGCATTAATTGCATTTACAATGAGCTTTGATGATTTTGTTATTTCATATTTTGTAACAGGAAACGGTGTAAATAATATTTCAATTATGATTTATACCATGACAAAAAGAGTAAATCCTACTATTAATGCTGTTTCAACATTAATTATTGTAATAATTACAGTATTTTTAATTGCTGCCAATATGGCACCTATTATAAAAGAAAAAAGAATTAAAAAGGAGGAATTAAATAAATGAAAAGATTAATTGCTTTATTATTAGGCTCTGCTTTTGTTTTAACCGGCTGCGGCGGAGGCTCTGCAACTGATGAGGCTGTGGAAAAGTATGGTTCAGCTACACTTAAGTTTTATAACTGGGGTGAGTACATTGGTGATGATGTTATTTCAAATTTTGAAAAGGAATACGGTGTTGATGTAATTTCCGAGTATTTTGATTCCAATGAGGCTATGTATACCAAGCTTCAGGCAGGAGATACTTATGATGTGCTTGTACCTTCTGATTATATGATTGAAAGACTTATTAATGAGGATATGCTTCAGCCTATTGATAAGAGTGTAATAACCAATATTGATAAACTTGCCGATGGTGTTAAGAATCTTGATTATGACCCTGATAATACTTATTCAGTGCCTTATTTCTGGGGAAGTGTGGGACTTGTATATAATAAAAACAATGTATCAAAAGAAGATTTGGAAAATGAAGGATATAATATTCTTAAAAATCAAAAATATAAAGGCAGTATTTATGTTTATGATTCACAGAGAGATGCTTTTATGGTAGCATTAAAGGCTCTTGGCTATTCTATGAATACTGAAAATGAGAATGAAATTAATGCTGCTTATGAGTGGCTTAAGGAAGTAAACAATACTATGGAGCCATCTTATGTAACTGATGAGGTTATTGATGCTATGTCTAATGGCAATAAGGATATTGCAGTTGTATACAGTGGCGATGCAGCATATATTTTATCACAGAATGAGGATATGGGTTTCTTTACTCCTAATGAGGGCACAAATATATGGAGTGATTCTATGGTAATTCCTAAGAATGCGGAAAACCCTAAACTTGCCAATGAATTTATTAACTATATTTTAACTTATGATGCTTCCTATTCAAATTCATCAACTGTGGGCTATGCATCATCAAATGCCGAAGTTCTTAATGAAATGTCATCAGAGGGTGGAGAGTACTATGAAAATGAGGCTTATCTTCCAAGGACAGGATATGATAAGGATGAAATTTTCAAGGATAATGAGGTTTTAAGAGTTAAGCTTTCTGAACTTTGGGATAAGGTTAAAGCTGAATAAATTTGTGTTATGAAGTTCCGTTGATACTTTTAATGTATTAGCGGAACTTTTTGTATTAGACCACCGACCCAGCCAAGGGTTCTAGCACAATAAAAAGTGAACCTGAATTATGGTTCACTAAATTTTTTAATTTAATAGATAAATCATA
>CABVEG010000274.1 GCA_902497185.1 uncultured Eubacteriales bacterium
TTTTTTATAACCACACCAAATATTATACAACCATTATTTTCCCTTTTTTATCCCCTTTAAAATTTCCATACTTCCAAGCACAAGCAAAAATATACCAAAGGCACTGCGTAAAAGCTCCTTACTTACAATATTCATAATCAGTGCACCGGCAACAGCACCTATCATACCGCCAATTATAAGAGGTTTAATTATGCCTTTATCAATATTTCCCTCTTTAGCATGGGTAATAACTGCTACTGTTGCAGTAGGTATAAAGTAAATTAAATTTATAGCCTGAGCAGTTTTCTGTTGTATTGACATAAATATTGTCAGTGCCGGTATAAGTATTGTACCGCCGCCAATACCCATACCGCTTATTATTCCTGCTAAAAATCCTGTTAATATAAGCATAGTTTTTTCCCTTATTTAATTATCATTTTTAATGCTGCAACAATCATAAAGCCGCCAAATATAATATGGAGCCATTTCCCTGAAAATTTTTTTAATATTTTTGCTCCTGCATATCCACCGACTATACCGCCTATACTTACCATAAGCACGGTTTTCCAGGGAATTTCAATTTTAAAAATGTATAGCAGGGCACTTATTATTGAAAGGGGAAGTATAACTGCTATAGCAGTTGCGTGAGCTTTGTGCTCCTCTGTGCTTAAAAATCTTTCCATTCCGGGTACAAGCACAGTACCTCCCCCTGCACCAAAAAATCCGTTTAAAAGCCCTGTTATTAATCCTAAAATAACTGATTTCAATAATATCACCAATTATAGTATGTGTTGATTTGGCGGGGTTATGCGTATATTTATGTTGATTTTACTAAAGCATAGCAAACAATAATTTTTTGTTAGCACTCTTTTAAAATGAGTGCTAAAAAACACTTGACTTTTTTAACCTTGTATGTATAATTATATATAGGAGAATGCAATTTTGAATTTGTTTAAGGAGATGTTTTGTTTATGGAAAAAGGTAATTTATCAATTAACAGTGAGAATATTTTCCCTATAATTAAGAAGTGGTTATATTCTGATACAGATATTTTTTTAAGAGAGCTTGTGAGCAATGGATGTGATGCTATTGTTAAGCTTAAAAAGCTTGCGTCAATGGGCAAGTTTGAACTTGATGAAAATGAGAAGCTTAAGGTTATAGTAAGGCTTGATGAAAAGGCTAAAACAATACAGATTATTGATAACGGTATTGGTATGACTGCTGATGAAATCAAGAAATTTATTACTGAAATTGCTTTTTCAGGGGCTACTGACTTTATTACTAAATATCAGGATCAGTTTGAAAACGGCAGTGACATTATAGGTCATTTTGGTTTAGGTTTTTATTCAGCTTTTATGGTGGCTGACAAAGTACAGATTGACTCAAAGAGCTATGCTCCTGATACCGAAAGTGCAAAATGGACTTGCGATGGCGGCATTGAGTATGAAATGGACTCAAGCGAAAGACTTAACAGAGGTACTACAATTACTCTTTATGTAAATGATGACAACAAAGAATTTTTAAATAGCTGGAAGTTAAAGGAAATACTTGCAAAGTATTGTGCTTTTATGCCTATTGAAATATACTTTGAGGATGCATCAAAGAAGGATGAGGAGCAGGAGGATAAGCCTGTAAATGACACTAATCCATTGTGGTTAAAGAAACCAAGTGAGTGTACTGATGATGAATACAAGGAGTTTTATCACAAGGTATTTACTGATTTTAATGACCCGTTATTTTGGATTCATTTAAATATGGATTATCCTTTCAGATTAAAGGGTATTTTGTATTTCCCTAAGTTAAAACACGAGCTAGAATCCATAGAAGGTCAGGTTAAACTTTATAACAATCAGGTGTTTATTGCAGATAACTTAAAGGAGGTTATACCTGAGTTTCTTCTTCTTTTAAAGGGTACAATTGATTGTCCTGATTTACCTCTTAATGTCAGCAGAAGTTTTCTTCAAAATGACGGCTATGTAACAAAGATGAGTAAATATATTACAAAGAAGGTGGCTGATAAACTTAATTCAATGTTTAAGAAGTCAAGAGAGGACTATGAAAAGTACTGGGAGGATATTAGTCCATTTATTAAATACGGTGCAATGAGAGAACATGACTTTTATGAAAAGGTAAAAGACAGTCTTTTATTCAAAACAACAGAGGGCAATTATGTAACACTTACTGAATATACTGATAACAACAAGGATAAGGCAGAAAACAAAGTATTTTATGTATCTGATGTCCAGCAGCAGGCACAGTATATAAAGATGTTTAAAGATGAGGGTATGGATGCTGTTGTTCTGGATACAAGACTTGATGTACCTTATGTAAGTTTCCTTGAGGCATACAGCGGCGGTGTTAAGTTTGAGAGAATTGATTCTGCCGTATCTGAAATGTTAAAGTCTGACAGTGAAACTGAAATTGATACAGAGGCTCTTGAAAATGTATTTAAGACTGCTTTGGGTAAGGATGATCTTAAAATTAAGGTAGAAAACCTTAAGTCAGCAGATGTTTCTGCTATGATTGAGCTTAGCGAGCAGTCAAGAAGAATGCAGGAAATGTCTGCAATGTATGGTATGGACAACAGAACATTCCCAAGTGATGAAACACTTGTACTTAATGCAAACAACAATGTTGTTAAGCTTTTATTAGATATTAAGGATAGTAAAAATGAAGAAACAGAAATGATTTGCAGACAGATTTATGACCTTGCAGTTATGAGCCACAAACCTTTATCTCAGGAGTCTATGACAGAATTTATTGCCAGAAGCAATAAAATTATGGAGCTTTTGGCAGAAAAATAATAGGCTGTGGCACTTGAAAATGTCAGTTC
>CABVEG010000275.1 GCA_902497185.1 uncultured Eubacteriales bacterium
AATGCGAGCATTTCTTGCAAGGCTGTCGATTTTTTCGACAGCCTGAAATCAGACCAATTAAGGTCTGATTTTTTTATGTATTAAAACTTAATCTCTTTTCCTTCCTTCTTCCACTCCATAAATTCAGCAGTTGCCGCAAATAATACGTCACCTGAAGAATTTATTGCAGTTTCAAGGGAATCCTGAACAACACCAATAATAAAGCCAATAGCAACAGCCTGCATAGCTATATCATTAGATATGCCTAAAAGTGAACATGCCATAGGTATAAGTAAAAGTGAACCGCCTGCTACACCTGATGCACCACAAGCACCTAATGTAGCAATAAAGCTTAAAATAACAGCAGTAGGAATAGAAACATCCACACCACAGGTATAAGCAACAGAAAGTGCCATAACAGTAATAGTAATAGCAGCACCATCCATATTAATAGTCGCACCTAAAGGAATAGAAACAGAATACATATCTTTGTCAAGTCCCAGCTTCTCACAAAGTGCCATATTAATAGGAATATTGGCAGCAGAGCTTCTTGTAAAGAAAGCTGTAAGACCACTTTCCTTAAAGCAACGGAAAACAAGAGGATAAGCATTTCTTCTTAAACACAGAGATGCAATTAAAGGATCAACAATTAATGCAACAGCAAGCATACAGCCTACTAATAATATTAAAAGTTTACCATAGTCTGTAAATATACTAAGCCCGTTTTCTGAAACAGAATTAAAAACAAGACCCATAATACCAAATGGGGCAAAATTAATTACCCAACGAACAGCCTTGGTAACAGCATTTGAAATATCGCTTAAAACAAGCTTTGTATGGTCACTGGCAACAAGCTTTAAAGCAAGTCCCAAAACAACTGACCATGATAAAATGCCAATATAATTTGCCTCTGTTAAAGACTTAACCGGATTAGCAACCATATTCATAACAAGGGAATGCATAACTTCACCAAGTCCGCTTGGTGCAGCCTGTTCAACAGCCTCCGTACCCTCAAGTACCAGCTTTACCGGATAAATATTACAACCTATAACACCAACAACGGCAGCAAGGAATGTACTAAGCATATACAGTATAATTACTGTTCTAAACCTCTTACCAATACCCTGACCTGCATTAGCCAAAGAGGCAATTACAAGTACAAAAACAAGAACGGGTGCAATAGCCTTTAATGCTCCTACAAAAACATCACCAAAAACACCAATAAAACCGATATTGATGCCTGAGTGTGAAGCAAAAAGACCTAAAGCAGCACCGATAATCAATCCGATTAAAATTCTAATAACCAGATTAGTTTCAAGATAAACTTTTAAAATTTTTTTCATCTTTCTTCTCCTTCACTAAAATAATAAAAATATTATAACATAAAATTTTACAAAAGTCAGCAACAATATTTAGTTTTGTTAAATTTTTCTTAATTTTTTTATTTGAAGTTGCATAACCAAATGAATTTTCATATATCCCCTAAACGCAAAAAAGACAGGAATAAAATCCCTTGTCCTATTCCTGTCTTTTTATAAAGCATTAATTTATTTTTATTTATGCTTATCTTTTAATATCGTAATTCATATTCATAAGATTACGAATACTCTTTACATCATCAGTAATATTTGCGTCACCATGGATTGTGTGCTTAATTACACTGCTGGCAACAGCAAAATTAACCATATCCATAGGCTTATAATTATTTACCATTGCATAAATCAAACCACTTGCAAAAGCGTCGCCGCCTCCTACACGGTCTAATATATTAAATGTAAACATTTTACTTTCAAATGTATGACCATCATACCACATAAATGCCTTTAAGCTGTTTTCGCTACCGCTGTGAGCGTAACGCACATGACGTGCAATACATTTGATGTTAGGATATTTTTCAATAAATCTCTTAAATATTTCATCCTGTTGTTCATAGCTTGGCTGTAACGGTACTCCATCTTTATAGTCGCCCTTGCTGTGGTCTTCTTCATCTTTCCATAAATGATATGGCTCAATACCAAGAAGTACATCTACATAAGGCAGACATTGAGTACAAAAATCTCTTGCTTCCTCCCAAGTCCAAAGAGCACTTCTAAAGTTACCGTCAAAACTTACGGTCATACCCTTTTCCTTAGCAACCTTAAGAGAATCTAATACAAGCTTTGCACAGTTTTTACCTAAGGCAGGAGTAATTCCGCTTAAATGAAGCCAGTCGAATCCATCCATAAGCTGATATAAATCAACATTGCTAAAATCATATTCAGTTATTGCTGAATGCTTACGGTCATAAATAACCTTACTTGCTCTTATACCATAGCCTGTTTCAAGATAATAGCTGCCAAGACGATGAGTAGGTGTTTCTTCAGGTGTGCTCAAGATAACGGGAGAACAATGTACATCATTACTTCTTAAAAGTCTTATTGCGCTTTTGCCTAATGAATTATTGGGCACAACAGTAAAAAACGTACTGTCAACTCCAAGATTTGCCAAAGCTAAGGCAATATTAGCCTCGCTTCCGCCATAGCTTGCCTCAAAACTGCTTGCCATACGAATTTTATCATAATTCGGAGGAGTAAGTCTAAGCATAATTTCACCAATAGTAAAAAATTTCTTTGAATTGCTATTGCCCTGTAAAATCGGATTATAATGTTCCATAAGTTTACCTCCATAAAAATTTATTATCTAATATTATTATAAAGTATTAAATCAGGAATATCAACAATAAACTTAAAAATATATTAATTTCTTAAATATATAAAACAAAAATTATATATAATTAAATAAATTTTTACATTTC
>CABVEG010000276.1 GCA_902497185.1 uncultured Eubacteriales bacterium
GGTGTTGTATTTCCCTTTAAATGCGCCGCTATTGTAGTAATACCGCAAGAATTCATATTTTTTACAACATCCGCAACATTTATATTTCTGTATATAGGCAAATGAAAAACAGAGCCCATTGTCGACCTTATTACCTTTGGATTATATATATCTACACAGCCCTTGCTCAAAAATATTCCGTCAGCTCCTGCCGCATCGGCAGTTCTAATAATAGTTCCCATATTACCGGGATCCATAACATTTTCAAGAATAACATAAAAAGGATTGTCACTAAAATCAACACTTTCTATATCATAATCCTTAACACAGCACACCGCAAGTATTCCCTGAGGATTAACTGTATCGGATATTTTTTCAAAAAGACTGTCAGACATAATATAAATATTTTCACTGTATTCCTTTTTACCTGTGTAGCCTTTTGCCACAGCTATATACTTTATCTCCCAATCATTTGGTATTTCAGATATAAGTCTTTCGCCCTCAAGTATAAAAAGACCCTTTTTATCTCTGTCCTTTTTATTTTTAAGGCAATTAATTTCCTTTATAATTTTATTGTGTATACTGTCTATAAATCTTTCCATAACCGCTCCTAGCTGTATTTTTGTATCTGCTTGTTTTCTCCTATAATTACAAGTATCTGTCCTGCCTTAATTACAGTGTCTGCTACAGGAGAAACTATAACCTCATCATTATCCTTAATTGCAACAACATTAAAGCCGTACTTGGCTCTTATGTTAGCCTCAACAAGAGTTTTATTTTCCCACTCCTTTAAAGGTGTAATTTCAGCCATGGCATACTTCTCGGAAAAACTTATATATTCAATTACATTTGTAGTTATAAGATTTATTGCAAGTCTGCTGCCTGAATCCATTTCAGGCATAACTACCTTGTCTGCGCCAATTTTTTCAAGTATTTTTTTTTCGGACATATTTTGAGCTTTAACAATTACCGTCTTAACTCCTGCCTCCTTGGCATACATTGTAGCCATAACACTTGATTCAAGGCTGTCACCAATAGCAACAATAACAACATCAAAATTATTAAGCCCCAGAGCTTCAAGGGCATTTTCCTGCATAACATCTATCTGCATTGCCTTTGTAACATAAGGCTCCATCTGTTTAATAAGTGACATATTCTTATCACAGCATAAAACGTCACAACCATTATCTACAAGAGTTTTAGTAACTGCTGTGCCAAATCTGCCCAAGCCAATAACAGCAAACTGTTTATTTTTACTTTTTATCATTTATAACCCTCCTAGCCTACAATAATCTTGCCTTCCGGATAATGAATAAGATTTTTTCCGCCCTTATTCCTTACTGATAACGCCAATGCAAGAGAAATAGGACCTACTCTGCCTATATACATACATATTGTAATTATAATCTTTCCGGTCACAGACAGCTCAGGTGTTATTCCCGTAGTAAGCCCTACAGTACCTATTGCAGATACAACCTCATAAAATATATCCAACAGTTCATAAGCACCGCCATTGTATACAAGAAGATGCGCCTCTGTAACAGACAATATAATAACCGAAAGCATAACTGCAACTATCATCATTATAACAACAGAAAGAGCCTTTTGCAATACATCAAAGCCTATATTTCTATGGAAAGCATTTATTTCATCATTTCCTCTTACAAGTGATAAAACAGCAATAATAAGTATTGCTACTGTCACTGTCTTTGCACCGCCTGCCGTACCTGCCGGTGAACCGCCAACAAACATACACAATATACTTACAATCTTAGTGCCATACCTCATTGCTCCCTGATCAATAGTGGAAAACCCCGCCGTTCTTAATGTAACGGACTGAAAGAGAGATGCCATTGCCTTTTCAATTACTCCCATATTTGCTAAAGTTGACGTATTGGTATACTCAAATATAAAAATAAACACAGCAGGAATAAATATTAAAACTGCCGTTACTAAAATTACAATTTTAGACTGTAATTTTAGTCTTTCTTTAGAAAATTTAAAAGAAAATTTTCTTATTAACATATTTTTTAAAAATTCAACAATATCCTGTACTACAGGGAAGCCTAAGCCTCCTACTATAATAAGAGTCATAATGGTAAAATTAATAACAGCATCACCTGAATAATCCATAAGGCTTGAGTTACCCAAAACATCAAAGCCTGCATTACAAAAGGCTGAAACACTGTGAAATATTCCCCTGTAAACACCTCCTAAAAGCCCAAAGTCAGGCACAAACCTAAAAGAAAGTATAACTGCACCGGTCAATTCCATAAATATGGTAAATTTAAAAATATATTTTGCAAATCTTATAAGTCCATTGTGCTGATTAAGATTAAAAGCCTCCTGAATAACAGTTCTTTCACGCATTGTAATACGCTTGCCCATAGCAAGAAAAACCATGGTAACAAAGCTCATAAACCCAAGGCCGCCTATCTGTATAAGCGCCAAAATTATCCACTGCCCCGTAACAGACCAATATTCTGATGTAGTTACAACAGCAAGACCAGTTATACAAACTGCTGATGCAGATGTAAACAAAGCATCTTCAAATCCTGTCCACTGTCCTTCTGCTGATGAAAAAGGCATAGTCAAAAGCAGTGCACCTATTAAAATTGTTATTAAAAATCCCAGCATTATTATCTGAGTTGCTCTCATCTTACTTAATATTTTTTTCAAATTTAATCAATCTCCTTAAATATGTAAAAAAATGTTGTAATAATACAAAAAAAATGATAAAATAAAAAATATTTATATTAAATTTATATTAATAA
>CABVEG010000277.1 GCA_902497185.1 uncultured Eubacteriales bacterium
CCTCTCTGAGTGTAAAGAATGTTGCCGGCCTTAACAATCTGACCGTCAGCTCTCTTAGCACCTAATCTCTTAGACTCAGAGTCACGACCGTTCTTAGTAGAACCAACACCCTTCTTATGAGCAAATAACTGAAGGTTAATTCTTAACATCACTTGCACCTCCTAATCATAAACGATTATATCGTCTTTGTAACTTTCTTCAATAGATTTGTAACCAAGGACCAAACTCTTTAACAAAAGCTCTGCCTTACCCTCATCATCAAACCTTGATACAGTAAGCACTGCATCACCGCCTTCAGGAGCTATGTCAACTGAAAACTCTGCTGATGTAAACATTTCAATACTGTTGCAGGTATTAAGCAGGAGAATCGATACTGCGGAACACACAACAGGATCACCATGATTTAAAACCCTAACTCCGCATATTTTGTCCTCGGCATTTCTGATAACATTAATATTTATCATATTAACTAAAATTAGCCATTAATCTTTTCAATCTTTAACTGTGTGAAAGGCTGTCTGTGACCATTCTTCTTATGGAAGCCCTTCTTTGGCTTATACTTGTAAACGATAACCTTCTTAGCCTTACCGTCGCCCATAACAGTTGCATCAACTGTTGCAGCAGAAGCATCAGCACCAAACTTGAAGTTGTCGCCATCGCATACAGCTAAAACCTTATCAAAAGTATAATTAGAGTCAGCCTCAACACCTAACTTTTCTACAGTGATGATGTCACCCTCGCAAACCTTGTACTGCTTACCACCTGTTTCAATAATTGCGTACATTCCCTTGTACACCTCCTTAAACAAAACTCGCCGAATTTGGTGTGATAAAATCAACTTTTAAACCTATTCGTGCGGCATAACAAAAGTATTATACCAGAACAGCAGGTTATTGTCAACATATTTTTCATTTTTTTCAAAAACTCTAACATTAAAATAAAAAATAACTTTTAATCCACATCTATAACATCATTATTCTTTGTTGCCTGCCATATTCTGTAAAACCCAAGTTCCCTTTTAACAGCCTTTAACATAAACAAAATCACTGAAATATCATCAATTTTGCCTGCAACAGGTATAAAATCGGGAATCAAATCAATAGGAGATATAACATATCCAATGCACACACCCACAATTATTGCAGTTCTCTTTGAAATATGCTTATAATTACCCCTTGCCCAATCTGTAAGCATTGAGCAAAGAGTTTTAATATCTTCTTTACAGGAAATAAGTTGTGGAGTCGTATCCACAGTGTTTTTAATAATATTAACAAACCTTTTTACTCTATTTGTATTATTCATTTACATCATTCCTTAGTAAGTTCAAAGCTGCCTGAAATTTCCTGACCATCAACAGACACATTTATCTGTTTACTCTGTGTTGTATATCCCGGGCAGGTTGCCTTTGCAACATAAGAACCTAATGCAAGCTGTACCTTAACAGTTCCCTTGCCTACATAATTATCTCCAATATAAATTTCCGCATCAGCAGGAGTTGCCGTTAATGTAACCGTACCTGACTGATTAAGTTTTTGAAGCTTTACCTTTACGGTATTCTGGTCCTCATCAATTGTTACACTTGTGCTGAAATTTTCATAGCCGTCTTTAACTGCTCTCACTTTATATTCGCCATAAGGAAGTAAAATAGACTGATCTTCGTCATACTCCTTATCGTTTATATAAAGAGTGTAATCCTTAACATTTGAATAAACCGTCAAGGCACCCGTATTTACAATAACCTTTGAAAGGTCAAGAACACTGGTTTCAGATGAAGAAACTGAAACCTCCTTAGTAATGTCTGAAATATTTTTACCCTTAATTACAACTGTATGAGTACCTTCACTAAGATCGATTAAAGGACTGCCGGTGTCAACTGTAACCTCCGTATTATCAACTGTAACAACAGGATTTTTAATATTGTTAATGTTCCTAAGCTCAAGAGTTCCGTGACCCTTTTCAATAATTATACTGTAAATCTTATCAGCAATACCGTTATTGTATCCCGTAACCTTAACTGTATCCATAACATCAATATCATCAAGAGTCTTAATATTTCCGTTTTTATCCCTGACTGAAATAATACCTTCATCATATTTATATGAAGTATCTTTATGTTCATTTGACTCATAACCGAATTTTACAAGTTTTGCAGTTTTGTTTACCGTTACACCGGTGTCGCTGAAAGTCCATGCATTTTCACAAGCCTTAAGCTCCTTTAAATTCTTATCCTTATCAAAAACATAAGTATATAAATCACCTGTTTTAATGCTTTCAGCAGCCGTAGCCTTTGGGAAAATAGTCTTATCCGTAATATTAACAGTATTTACAGTATCGTTTTTAAGATTTTTAAACGTAATTGTTGACGCTTTTTCATCACTTGTGTTAATATCTGTTACAACAGCATCAATATCTGAACCTATAAGGTTAGCCTGAGCCTGACCAACAATATCATTGGCAGAAAATGTGTCGGTGGATATTTCCCCCTCAGAGCCTTCCATCATAAATTTATAGCCTACAGTAAAACTTCCTATACCAACAAATAAACCCATTACTATTACAAGGGTAATCATAACAGGTGTAATATCTCTTTTTTTCCTTCTGTAATTAGTCAATTCATTTTTACTCTTTCCTTTAGCCATACTGACACTCCTATAATAATTTATACTTATTACTTATTTTAAATGCAATCAAGAAAAATAACAAGACTTTTTTTCAATAAATTAAATATATTAATTAATGATTAGACTAATG
>CABVEG010000278.1 GCA_902497185.1 uncultured Eubacteriales bacterium
TTTACAAACCTATGGAATACATTATATATCAAAACAGTTTTCAAATACTCACAAAATTTTAAATATTTATAATTTAATACTTGCAAAGATTTAACAGCTTTGCTATAATACATCTGATATATCAGTTGTATATCAATATAAAAATATTTGGAGAAAATTATGTCCAACAACAATAAAACCGATTTAACAACTGTTGTTTATCAACAGTTAAAAAAAGAAATAATAACAGGCAAACGTATGCCAGGCTCTATATTTAATGAAAAGGAATTTGCAGAACAAATGGGAATAAGCAGAACTCCTGTGAGAGAGGCTGTTCTAAAACTGTCAGGAGAAGGTCTGTTCATTGTTATGCCAAGACGTGGCACTATGGTTTCACATATTTCAATGAATAACATTATACAGCTATATGAAGTACGCAAAATAATTGAGCCTCAAATTGCCCTTATTGCCTCAAAAAAAGCAGATAAAAACTTATTGGAAGAATGGATAATATTTTTTGAAAGCCAAAAGAAGGCTCCATACAATATAAATGAAGACTTTAAACTTCCCGGCGACAAATCTTTAGGTGTTTATCCCGATCCTGATGCTATTTTCCACATATTTATTGCAGAAAGCACAGGCAATGACTTCTTAATACGTCAGGTAAACGAACTAATGACTCTTACACAAAGAATAAGATGCATTTCAAATAAGGTAAAAGAGGACAGATATATTAAATCAATTAATGAACATATTAATATTGCAAAAGCAATTATTTCCGATGATGGTTCATCTGAAAGGGCTGTGCTTACTCATTTGGAAAATTCTGAAAAAGGCTATTTACATATAAATTCAACAGATTATTCAAACATTATCAGCTTATGATATAGAAGGGAGAGTTTATTTTGGAACTTGCAAATATTACAATTCAACAGGTAGCTATATTATTTTTATTAATTTTCGCAGGTTTTTTGTGTGTAAAAACCGGTGCTTTAAAATCGGACGGTAAAAAAGCCTTTTCCGATTTATTGATTTATTTAATTGTACCTGCAATGATTATAAATTCATACATTACTGAATTTGACGAAAAAATATTTTCAAATCTCATAGATTCATTTAAGCTTAGTACTATACTGCTTATTTTGGGACTTATCATTACTTTAATACTTAGTTTCAAAATAAAAGATAAAAACGCACCTATAGTTAAAATTGCCTGCATTTTTTCAAATGCTGCATATATGGGATTTCCATTAATCAATGCATTGTTTGGAAATGAAGGACTTCTTTATGCAAGTGCCTTTGTTACAATTTACAATATACTTCTTTGGACTGTAGGCTATGCAATTATAAGCGGAAAGGCTCATTTAAAAGAGATTATACATAGTATATGCACAACCCCTGTTATTATATCAGTAATTATAGGGCTTGCTATTTTCATTTGCAAAATACCTGTTCCTGAAATTATAAAACAGCCTTTAAGCTATATAGGCAGTATGAATACACCATTGTCTATGATAATTACAGGTATGATAATTGCAGGCAGTAGTTTTAAAAAACTTATAGGAAACAAGCTGCTTTTATTTGTTATTGCCGTTCGTATGTTTATAATACCTGTTATATGCTTTGCTCTTTTCAGCCTGTTTAAAATCAACGGTACTGTTGCTACCATTGTAATGCTTCTTGAAGCCTGCCCAAGTGCAGCCATAACATCTGTATTTGCCGTACAGTTTAAATATGACGAAGATTTGGCAGCAGGAGCAGTTGTAATTACAACATTTTTAAGTATAATCACATTGCCTTTGTGGGCATACCTTCTTACATCAACAATTTAAAAGCATAATAAGGTTGATGTATATGGAAATCCTACTATAGTAAAAGAATAGGTTGATTTGAAACAATAGTATTTAATATTCTAACTATATATTGTTTTTTACCTGAAAGAAAAAACATTTTAAACCACTTAATAAAACAGGATATTCTCAATTAAGAAAATACCCTGTTTTATTTTAAAATTCAATAGTTATAGTTTTTGTAGATGAATCGAATGCAATTTTATCATTCTCAACACCAATAGCATTTGCAAGATCCCTCATAGGCAAAAACATTGTACCATTTATAATTTCCGCCTCTGTAGAGCATTTAACACTTTTGCCTCCAATACTGTACTCATCCTTACCTACCGTAACAATAAGCTCAATACCCTCAGTAATTTTAAATAGGGCAGTTCCATCATTATAACTTATATTTTCATCAGTAATACCTGCAACATTTGCCAGTGCTCTCATAGGAAGCATTGTATATTCATCCTTAATATAAGGTGCAGACAACAATGTATTGCTTTCTCCGTCTACGGTATAATTAACATCACCAATTTTAAATTCAACAACACTGCCTGTTTTATTGCTATTTACATTTTCCGTTGTGGTTTCTGTAGTTGCTTCAGTTGTTGTGGTAGTAACAGGTATATAACTATTAAGAGATGAAAACTTTGCTACATATGCTCTGCCGGCATTATCTTCACTTTTAATATTTGCAGTCATAATTACATTTTTAAAACTTTCATTTGAATCTCTTTCAATAACAATACCTTTAATATTAATACTTCCGCTACCGCCGTTTATATCACTTAATATTCTTATACTAGCACTTTTGGGATTCTTACCTGAAATTATAAGCTTACACTTTCCTTCAAACTTTCCTTTAAATTCAATTTTAGGTAAACTGCCCAATGTAAACCAATAATAGCCATTATCGAAACTTAAT
>CABVEG010000279.1 GCA_902497185.1 uncultured Eubacteriales bacterium
CAATTATTAAAAAACTTGCAATTTATTAATATATGTTGTATTATTATATATATAATTAAAACAGCTAAGCAAAACAATTATTTACAGGGGGATATAAAATGACTCCGGAAGAAAAAAACGTTATGGCAAATAATATAAATATTTCAGGCAAAGAAAGAAAAAGTAAAGTACCTGTAGTTTTTAAAATGGAAAACGTGTATAAAAAGTACGGTACAAAGAGAGTTTTAAAAAATTGCAGCATTACTCTTAAAAAGGGTGAGGTTATGGCTGTTATAGGTCCTGAAAATAACGGTAAATCAACTTTGGCAAAGATTGCCTCAGGTCTTGTTGCGCCTACTAAAGGTACTGTTACCATAAGAGGTGTTAATGCAGGCAGAATAACCAATTCAATTGTAAGCTATCAGCCTGATATTCCTTTTTTTAAGTATGATTATACTGTGTCTGAAATTTTAAATTTATACAGCGGATTTTTTAAGGATTTCAGCTATAAAAGAGCTTATCACCTTTTAAATCATTTTGATATTTCAAGACGTACCCGTTTTGAAAATCTTTCAACAACGGCACTGTTTATTATTCAGGTAATTTTGATTTCAAGCAGAAAGGCAAGTTTTTATATATTTGATGACCCTCTTGTTCACTGCGACCCTAAGTACAGGGGTGAAATTATTACAATGATTGATAAATGCAGAAAAAATGGTGCTGTTTTGCTTTTGTCACAGACTGCACAGGGGCTTGATGATATTACCGATAAGGTTGCTTTTATAAGGCATGGTGAAATTATTAAGGAATTTTATGATGCAGATACCTATGAGGCTGAATTTGGTGACAGTCTGTTAAATGACGTTTACAGGGAGGTTTTTAAGAATGCTTAATCTTTTATATTATGATATGAAGGCTACAGTTAAAAGAAGCTGGTATTATATTATAATTGTTGCTTTGGTTGCCTTTCTTGTACGTTTTTTTATGAGTAATGCCTTTAAGTCCTTTTTTGTTGATTTAAATTTTATTTACGGATATATTATAAGTGTTGTGTCAGCAGGCTTTTTAGGCGCATTTGGTGTTCTTGTAGCGCTTATTATTATAGTATATCAGACCCAGTGGTTTGATGAAAATGTGCTGTCATCTCAAAGTCAGCTTACTAATATGCTGCCTGTTGCAAGCTGGCAAATTATTTTAAGTAAAATTATTACAGCTCTTATTTGGAGTATAATTATTGTTGTTATGGCTGTTGGTGTTACCTGTATTGTTGTGGTTAATACGGACTATTTTGAAACCTTTGTCAAATTTGTGGTAGAGGTTGGAGTTGACAATAATTTGAATTTAAGTCCTTTAGGCTTTATTTTTTCATTATGTATTTATATTTTGACAGGTATTACATCATTTATTGCCCTTTGCTTTTTATCACAAATGATTGGGCAGATGTTTGGAAATTTCAGAAATTTGTTTGTATTTATTTCATTTGTGCTTGTTTTGGCTTTAAGTCTTGGTATTTTGTGGAATATTGCTCCTTCAATAGGTATTGCAATTCCTGAAAGTATAGCTGCAAATGAGCTTGCTGCTTTTTGTGCACAGGCAGCAATTAAACTTTCTGTTATAAATATAATAAATATTGTAGTTTATTGGCTTATTTCATCCTTAATATTGCAGAAATTTTTAAATGTAGTATAACCCCGACAAATTGTCACCCCGACAAATTGTCGGGGCATTTTTAGTTTTTGAAATTTAAATTATCTGCAACCACAGCCGCAGTTACAATTTCCACAGCCACAGCCACGTCTTTCATCATCATCACAATCATTGTCGTTATCAGCAGGAATATTGCCACTTATGCCGGCTAAGAACTCCCTCTTCTGAGGAGGAGCAAATATATCCATTGGGAAGTCTAATCCGTCAAAGAAATCGCAGGCATTGATGTTGGAAACTTCTTCACACTTCTTAGGAATGCAGAAGCCCTTTGATTCAACTGAAAGATTAACTATTCTGAAAAGTTTAACAATAGTGAATAAGCCTATAGTAATATTTACGTGGTCTGCATTGTCTGCACCGTCATTACAGCAACAGCAATTCTTAAATACAAGCTCTGCTGCAAGAGAAACTGCCTTTGACTCAACTAATACAAAAGGCTGACCGCTTGTGTCAAAACTTGAGCCTCCTGTTGAGAAGAGATCAGTTGAAATTAATGAGTCGGTAGCAATAGAACCGAATAAAGTTACCTTCTTGTTAAATACACTTTGTGCAGGAATTGTGCAGAGTATTCCGCCGTTTACATTTCTGAACACAAGGTCATATCTGAAAACATATTTAAGGTCAATATCCCAGTGACCAACCTTAAAAGGACTTGGTGTCTTTGATACAACAACTACTCTTTCAATACGAAAATCGGCTACAGTGACTGCTGCTGCCGTTTCCGGAGGAGTAATGATCTCACCCTGTTCAAGGCATATATCCTGACAGAAATTGCCGCTTTCGGCAGCTCTTGCAGGACCTATTATTCCACTTTCAAGACAATCCTGCTGTCTGCAAGCATCATATACTTTAAGAGCAATGATACATTCGTCTTTAACCTTGCTGCATCCTGTAACTGCATTTGTGTCAAAATCAAAAATTCCCATTTTGTTACCTCCTGTTTTTTTATTCCCCCTCTAATGTTATGGTATGAAATAGGTTTATTTTTGTGAGTGAATATGATATAATAAATTATAATTTAACGTAGCAAACAAA
>CABVEG010000280.1 GCA_902497185.1 uncultured Eubacteriales bacterium
TGCATTAGAGATCCTCTTTCAGGCAGAAGTTACGTATATCAGGCTATGAGAGTAACAGGTGCAGGTGACCCTACAGTACCTATTCAGGATACAATTCCCGGTAAACTTCCACAGTCTAAGCTTGTGCGCTCAGCTGCTCATGGCTATAGTTCTTATGGTAATCAGATCGGTCTTGCCACAGGTCAGGTTACGGAGATTTATGATGAGGGCTATGTTGCAAAGAGAATGGAAATAGGTGCAGTTATTGCAGCTGCAAAGAAGTGTGATGTTATAAGAGAAAGACCACAAAAGGGAGATTTAATCATACTTACAGGCGGCAGAACAGGAAGAGATGGTTGTGGTGGTGCAACAGGTTCTTCTAAGGAGCATAATGAGGATTCCATACTTACCTGCGGTGCTGAAGTTCAAAAGGGTAATGCACCTACTGAAAGAAAAATACAGAGATTATTCAGAAATTCTGAAGTCAGCAGAATGATTAAAAGATGTAATGACTTTGGTGCAGGCGGTGTTTCTGTAGCCATTGGTGAGCTTGCAGAAGGTCTTGAAATTAATCTTGATTTAGTACCAAAGAAATATGAAGGTCTTGACGGTACAGAGCTTGCTATTTCAGAATCACAGGAAAGAATGGCAGTAGTTGTTGATCCTGCTAATGTAGATAAGTTTATTAAGTTTGCCAATGAAGAAAATCTTGAAGCTGTTGTAGTTGCAGAGGTAACTGATGATAGAAGATTAAAGATGTATTGGAACGGAAATGATATTGTAAATATTTCAAGAGATTTCCTTGATACAAACGGTGCAGCGCAATATACAAAGGTAACAGTAAGTTCACCGAATGAAAAGCCTGCTTTAAAAGAAACAAACGAAAATATTAAGGAAAAGTGGCTTGAAAATCTTTCTGACTTAAATGTTTCATGTCAGAAAGGTCTTTCTGAGAGGTTTGACTCTACTATTGGTGCAGGAACTGTACTTATGCCATTTGGCGGTAAAAATCAGCTTACTCCTATTGAGGCAATGGCAGCTAAAGTTCCCGTATTGGAAGGGGATACAACAACTGCAACACTTATGAGTTTTGGTTATAATCCAAAGGTTGCAAAATGGAGTCCTTTCCATGGTGCATTATATGCAGTAGTAGAATCTGTTGCTAAAATTGTAGCAACAGGAGGTAACTACGATTCTTGCAGACTTACATTCCAGGAATATTTTGAAAGACTGGGCAATACACCTGAAAGATGGGGAAAACCTTTTAGTGCTTTACTTGGTGCATTAGTAGCACAGATGAAGTTAGGTACGGCATCTATAGGCGGTAAGGACAGTATGTCAGGAACATTCAAAGATTTAGATGTACCTCCTACTCTTGTTTCTTTTGCTGTTGATGTTTCAGATATTAATACTATTATTTCACCTGAATTTAAAACTATTGAAAGTTCTATTGTAAGACTTACAACAAAATATGACGAAAACGATTTACCTGATTTTAATGAACTTATTAAAAACTTTAAACTTGTAAGTAAGCTCATTAAGGAAAAGAAAGTTATTGCTGCCTCTACAATCGGACAGGGTGGTGTAGCTGCTGCTGTAAGTAAAATGGCATTTGGTAATGATATTGGTGCTGAAATTAATACAAATGATTTGTTTAATTACAGCTATGGCTCTTTTGTACTTGAAATGCCTTATGATAAAGAAACTATTGATGAACTGTTAAAGGGCTATAACTACGAAATAATTGGTGAAACCAATGAAGATGAAGTATTTAAGGTAAACGGTGAAACAATTACTATTGATGAAGCTAAGAAGATGTGGTTTAAACCTCTTGAAAAGATTTTTCCAACTAAGTATTATTCAGACTATGATACAAGTGATATTTCTGTTAAGTCCTTTGAGATTACTACAAAGAAGCATACAGGCATGGGTATTGCTGCTCCAAGAGTGTTTATACCTGTATTCCCCGGTACAAATTGTGAATATGATACAAAGAGAGCATTTGAAAAGGCAGGTGCTGTTGCTGATACACTGGTAATCAGTAATTTGAAGAAGGAATGGCTTGTCCAGAGTATTGATAGAATGGTTGAAATGATTAACAACAGCCAGATTATTATGATCCCCGGAGGATTCTCAGCAGGTGACGAACCTGAAGGTTCAGGTAAGTTTATAGCTGCCGTATTTAGAAACCCTAAGGTAAAAGAGGCTACAATGAATCTGTTGAAGAACAGAGACGGTCTTATGTTAGGTATTTGTAACGGTTTTCAGGCACTTATTAAACTTGGTCTTGTACCTTATGGTGAAATAAGAGATATGGAAGAAAATGCTCCGACACTTACATTTAATACCATTGGTCGTCATGTATCCTGTCTTGCTGATACTAAGATTATTTCAAATAAGTCACCTTGGTTATGGAATACAGCAGTGGGTCAGGTCCATAGAGTGGCATTTTCTCACGGTGAAGGTAGATTTGTGGCTGATGATGCTACAATTAAGTCCCTTGCTGAAAATGGACAAATTGCAACACAGTATGTAAATGAGCATGGTGTGCCAACTTATGATATTAAATATAATCCAAACGGCTCAGTTTATGCTATTGAGGGTATTACAAGCCCGGATGGCAGAGTTTTAGGTAAGATGGGCCATTCAGAGAGAATTGGCAATGGTGTATTTACAAATGTTCCGGGCGAAAAGGACCAGAAGATATTCTTATCAGGTGTTGAATATTTTAAATAAATG
>CABVEG010000281.1 GCA_902497185.1 uncultured Eubacteriales bacterium
GTGTAAAAAAATATTTGGTGTGATTTTTTATAACCACACCAAATATTATACAACCGTTTTTTTACTGCTTCTTCTAATGGCATTTGCAATATGTCTTTGCATTAAAAGCTCAGCAATATTTTCATTAGTATACCACTTTCCGCTTTGATGTATGGGATAAGCGCCTTTGCCAAGAGCCATAGCACCCACACCATAATCCTGACTGACTACAATATCACCTTTTTTGCATTTGTTCACAAGCACAAAATCAACAGAATCTGCACCTGCATCTGCAACAATAATATCACTGTACTCAGAATTTAGAATATGATTAGTATCGCATATAAGTGTAACAGGAATATTATATTTTTTTGCTGCTTCCTCTGTTTGTCTTACAACAGGACAGGCATCTGCATCTACATAAATTCTCATTCTTCACTTAACCTCACAGCCTTACTAACAGGTATATAGCCAACCCTTGTGCCTATATCATAACCATACCACAAAGAGCCAAAAGCCTTCTTTACAATATTTAACGGTATAAGCCTTACTATAGCTCCCAATTTTTTAGAGCACTTTTTGCCTGAAATAAGATTCATCATATAAGCAGTTGATATATAGTTTTTATCCATAGGCATAAAAATACCCTCTTTGCCCTTTTCTATAATGTCACAAATAAACCATGCAAGATTTTCAATATATATAAAACTTTTTCTGTTATTTGTATCAGGAATAATGGGAATTTTTTTTGCAATATTTGAAAGCCTTTTATAATTTCCGGGACAATTTTTGCCATATACCATAGGTGGTCTTATTACAGTAACCTTAAAATTTTCATCACTTAAAGAAAGAACATACTTTTCAGCCTTTAACTTACTTTTACCATAAAGAGTTTTAGGTTCTAAAGGTGTATCTCTGTATATTATACCCTCTGTTATACCATACACTGCCATTGTAGACATAAATACAAAATGATTCACACCCTGACTTTTTGCCTTATCGGCAATTTTTTTAGTAAGCTCATAGTTTACTTTGTCATATTCATCGGCATAATCAGCCTCTTTTTTATGAACAACAGCAGCACAATGAACAACAGCAGCAACTCCCGTAAAGTCAATACTTCCAACTCCTTTCCTTACGGAAAGGCACTGTGCTTCAATACCCTTGGAGTTTATAAATTCGCAGGTGTTATTAGCTATATAACTATTTTTCCCCGTCAGTATTACCTTCATTTCTTCCCTCCACAACACCATCAGCCTTAAATACTGATACAACTGTCCTAAATAAAATATAAACATCAAATAAAAAACTCATTTTATTTACATATTCCCCATCATATTTTGATTTAACAGAAATAGGCAGCTCATCTCTGCCATTAACCTGTGCCCAACCTGTAAGTCCCGGCACAACATTATTGGCTCCATATTTATCACGCTCAGCTATAAGATCAAACTGATTCCAAAGAGCAGGTCTTGGACCTACAAGACTCATTTCGCCCTTTAAAATATTAAAAAGCTGAGGTAGTTCATCAAGACTTGACTTTCTCAAAAACCTGCCTATTGCAGTTATGTAACTTTCAGGATTTTCCAAAAGATGTGTAGGCACATCCTTTGGTGTAGTAGTTTTCATAGTCCTGAACTTATATATATAAAATTCCTTTTTATCCAAACCTATTCTCTTTTGCTTAAACAAAATATTACCGCCGTCTTCAATTTTTATAATAAGTGAAATTATAATTAAAAGCCAGCTAAGTCCGCATATTGCCATAAGGCTGATAACAAAATCCAAAAATCTTTTTATATACCTATACATATTATTCTCCCTTTGGATTAAAATTAGGAACAATTTTCTTTATAATTTCCTTAACTTTATCAGGCTCATTAAAAGCAGCATTATAAAGCTCTTTAAGATTTTTATTAAATTCATTATAATCCATATCAAATGGAGCTGTAACAAAAATCTTGTTGCCAAATACAAGTTTCATATTCTCCTTTTCTTCAGCCATAATAAGTTCCTCATAAAGCTTTTCTCCGGGTCTTAAACCTGTATATTCAATTTTAATATCCCTGTCCGGCACAAAGCCCGAAAGCCTTATAAGGTTTCTTGCCAAGTCATCAATCTTTACGGCTTTGCCCATATCAAGTACATAAATTCTGCCGCTGTTATCAAGGCTTGCAGCCTGAAGTACAAGTCTTGATGCTTCAGGAATAGTCATAAAAAATCTTGTTATATTTTTATCGGTAACTGTAACAGGGCCTCCGGCCTTGATCTGTTTCTGAAAAAGAGGTATAACACTGCCGTTACTGCCAAGAACATTTCCAAATCGTACTGCTACAAATTTAGTACTGCTGTGTGATGCAAACTCCTGAATAATAAGTTCCGTAATTCTCTTTGTTGCTCCCATTACATTAGTAGGGTTTACAGCCTTATCCGTAGAAAGAAGGACAAAATGGTCTACACCATACTTGTCAGCACACTGTGCTACATTTAATGTACCAAAGACATTATTCTTAACTGCTTCGGCAGGCACATACTCCATAAGTGGAACGTGTTTGTGGGCAGCGGCATGGAATACCACATTAGGCTTGTATTCCTTAAACACCTGTTCAACACAGTTAATATCCCTTATTGTGCCTATTCTTACCATCATTTTAGCCTTTGAGCCATACTTATTTTTAAGTTCCGTATAAAGCTCATAAGCATTGTTTTCATATACATCAAAAATAATAAGG
>CABVEG010000282.1 GCA_902497185.1 uncultured Eubacteriales bacterium
TTTGGCAAGTACTATGCCGTGTCTGTTTTCAGGATTACCGCTTACAGCAACGGGCTTGTCCTTTATTTTGGGATTTTCCATACACTCAACGGAAGCATAAAAATTGTTAAGGTCGGAATGTAATATTACTCTGTCCATAAAATCACCTCAATCAAACAAATGTTTAGATATATTATAATACAAAAGTTCGACTGTGTAAAGTGGAAAATTTATGTTACAATTATGTATATTTGTCCATTATATATGTGAGGTGGTGCAATGTGAATAAATATGATACTTTTTTTACTGAAATCTGCGAAAAATATTATAAAGATGTATTTAGATATTTAGTTTTTACACTAAAAAATGAAGATGCGGCAAGTGATGTTATTCAAGATACTTTTGTAGTAGTGTATAAAAACATAAAGAAGATATATAATCATAAAAATCAGGGAGGTTATATATTTAGAACAGCACAAAATATTGCTAAAAATTATAAAAAGGAGCTCTACAAAAAACTTATAAAGGAAATAAATATTGATGATGGTATTATTGAAATCAGGGATTACAATTCGGATATTGATAAGGTAATAGATTCTAAAATAAATGAATATGAGTACATAACTGATATAATAGACAGTTTAAGTGACGAGGATAAACAGCTTTACAGTATGTATTATATAGAGCATAAATCTATGAAAGATATTGCTTATGTTTTAGATATTGAATATACGGCATTAAGGATGAAGTATGTTAGGCTTAGAAGGAAAATAAAAGAAATGGTTAAAGATACAGCAGAAAAATATTTTGTTACATAGTTTGTAAAATGACCATATATAAGTGTAAAGATTAATCGATTAATTTTACGGTTGGAGGTAATTAAATATGGATACCAAAAACAATATTGAAATAAGAAAAAGCATTGATAGGGCTATTGAAAAGGGCAATATGAGGGAAATAGAGGGTATTATGAGTAATATTCCTGATTGTGAGCCTAAAATGTCTGTCAATGACTTTATAAAAAGTGTTAAGAAAAAATGTGTTATTAAGGAGGATAATAATATGAAGAGTAAGTTTTCTACGAAGGCATTAATTGCTGTTGCGGCTGTTGTTGTTATTGGCTGTGTAAGTGTAGGTGCGGCAACTGTTTTTAAAACTTTTACATTTAATGAAAACGGTAAGTTTGTAAGTGTTACTACCAATAATGATATAAGTGAGGAGGAAGCTGCTAGGCTTGCGAATAAGGAAGTTGGGAATATTGAAAATGTTGCTCCTAATGAGGTAAATACGCCTGAATATGATGAATTTAATTCTATTAAAGATGCTGAAAAGACTTATGATATGACAGTAATATTACCTAATAAAAAGCCTGAATTGGATTTAAGCGAGGTGAAAGGTCTGGAAACATACTTTTCTGAAAACAGTAGCACAGCCACTATATGGGCAACCTATGGTAATCCTGATGAAAAGGCTTATGGCTTGATTGTTACTAAGAAAAATTTTGCAGATGAAGATATTACAGATATACTTTCAATGGATGCAGGGGTAACAGGGGATAAGTTTGTATCGGATAAGGGCTATGAATTTGATATTTTAAATGAAATTGATGAGGCAACAGGAAAATCAGCAAAGATTTTGGTAACTTATATAGGTAATTATGAATATGCTATTAATTTTGTAAACTTTGATGATGATGAAATTGAGAAAGTTGTTAACTCTATTGATTTAGGAGAGTATAAATAAATTGATATACAAAAGGCACTCTAATGAGTGCCTTTTGTGATATATATGTATTATTCGTCAACCTTAGTTGTCCAACCCATATCGTCCTCAATCTTACCCCATTGAATACCTGTAAGAGTATTGTAAAGCTTATGAGTAACCTCGCCGATTTCACCATTATTGATGATACAAACATCATCCTCATATCTAAGCTCGCCAACAGGAGAGATAACGGCAGCAGTACCTGTACCGAATACTTCTTCAAGCTTACCCTCCTTAGAAGCCTTGATAATATCAGTAATAGCAAGTCTGTCCTCAGATACAGTGTATCCCCACTTATTTAAAAGCTCTATACAAGACATTCTTGTAATACCTGGGAGTACTGTACCAACTGTAGGAGCTGTATAAATAGTGCCGTCAATCTTGAAGAAACAGTTCATTGAACCAACTTCCTCAACATACTTTCTTTCAACACCGTCAAGCCATAATACCTGTTCATAGCCTAAGTCATGACCTTTAACCTGTGCAGCTAAAGACGCAGCGTAGTTACCGCCACACTTAGTAAAGCCTGTTAAGCCGGGAGCTGCTCTTACGTATTCATCCTCAACATAAATCTTAACAGGGTTAATACCTGTAGAGTAGTAAGCACCAACAGGTGATGCAATAATAATAAACTTATAAGTTAATGAAGGTCTTACACCTAAATGAGGTTCATCAGCAATAACGAATGGTCTTAAATAAAGAGATGTACCCTCAGCTGATGGAACCCAATCCTTTTCTGTTGATACAAGAGCCTTACAAGCCTGTACAAAGTCCTCAACAGGAACAGCAGGAATACACATTCTCTTGTTGGTATTCATCATTCTTGCAGCATTCTTTTCAGGTCTGAAAAGCTGAATTGAACCATTAGGAGTTCTGTAAGCCTTTAAGCCCTCAAAAGATTCCTGTGCGTAGTGGAAAACCATAGCAGCAGGATCAAGAGAAATAGGAGCATATTCT
>CABVEG010000283.1 GCA_902497185.1 uncultured Eubacteriales bacterium
GGAGCTGTGTCCCGTTAATGTTAAATCTCCCGAAACAAGTCCGTATACACCTGTCCAAAGCACCTCAAGGCTTAATCCTAAGCCGCCATAAATCATAAATCTTTTAAACATAACAATATTTTTACAATATAATCAAATTTTATGCTTATTTTAATTTATTTGTAACATTTAACAGCTTAAAATTATGGTATACTATAAAATAAGAAAACATTTTTTTAAAGAGGGTGAACTTATGCAAAATGGAATCAACAATCCATTAAGCGAATTTTTCAGACAAATTAATATAACCACTTTAAGAATACCGTCTATAAGGATTACAGACATTATTGATATAATATTAGTGGCACTGCTTATATACATAGTTATCCACTGGATTAAGGAAACAAGAGCTTGGACTCTTTTCAGAGGTCTAATCATAATAGTTATTGTATCATTTTTAAGCTATTATCTCCATTTTTACACACTGACATGGATAATTGAAAAAACTCTTTCCGTTGGTGTTATTGCAGTTATTATTATTTTCCAGCCCGAGTTAAGAAAAGCCCTTGAGCAAATTGGTACAGGTGCGGTTACAGGTGTATCCGGCATATTGCAGACACCTGTTTCAAACGGTAAGATAACAAAGGAAACCGCCAACGAAATATACAAGGCATGTATTAATCTTTCAGCAGAAAAAACAGGTGCTCTTATAGTTATTGAACAGCACGTGCCTATGGGTGATGTAACTAAAACCTCCGGAGTTATTATTAATGGTGATGTTACTGCACAGCTTTTGCAGAATATATTTGTAAATAAAACACCTCTTCACGATGGTGCGGTTATAATAAGAAACAATAAAATTGCTGCTGCAAGCTGTATACTTCCCGTAACTCAAAAAGAAATAGGACAGGAGCTTGGCACAAGACACAGAGCAGCTGTAGGCGGCAGTGAAAATTCCGATGCCTATTTTATAGTTGTATCAGAGGAAACAGGCAAAATTTCCGTTGCCAAAGAGGGCAGGCTTAAAAGAGCAATAACACCTCATGAGCTTAAATCAATATTGGACAAAACTGCCGAGGGAGTAAAATCGCCTTCAATAAATATAAATATGTTATGGAGGGGGAATAGTAAAAATGAAAAATAATAATCACGGCTCCTCCCACAGTTTATTAAGAGGAATTAAAAATTTTGTTTCACAGGATCCTATGTGGAAGCTTTTTTCAATTATTGTTGCAGTTGTTTTATGGTTTGTTGTAATGAATACAATAAACCCTACGGAAATAAAAACATTTACTGCTGCCATAAGCCTTGAAAATATTGATGAGCTTCACGAAAAAGGATTTGTTGTAAGCAACCTTAAAAGTTTCAAAGACTTAACCGTATCGGTTAAGGTTGAAGGTACAAGACCCGCCCTTGATGAGCTTAGCAAAACAGAAAATAAAAGCAACATTAGAGCTAAAATTGATTTATCAAAACTTGACATAAACAGTGGGGACACTTTCCCAAAGACATACCAGGCAGTCATTGTTCCAAGTGTGCCGGGAAGTACCTATATGTACAGCTATGATATTGCAAACTATTACCCTACTGTTGCTGATATTGTCATTGATAAAGCAGGGTCAAAAACCGTGCCTGTAGAACTTAAAACCTACGGCTCTCCTGCATCAGGATATGTTGCGAGCAAGGTTTCAAGTGATGTTTCGGAGGTTACTGTAACAGGTCCCGAAAGTGAAATTGCAAAGGTTGAAAAAGCAGTTGCTACCATAGATATAACGAATGAAACAAGTCTTGTACAAAAGGATTGTACAATGTCTGTATATGATGAAGATGATACTCTCCTTGAAAACTTTGTTGTATCACCTTCAAATATTCCTGTTTCGGTTGAAATAAAAAAGAGCAGTACTTTAAAAATAAACGAGCCTGCTACAAAGGGAGCTTTACCGGAACATTTAGAGCTTTTATCGATTGACTGGAGTCCTAAAAGCATAAACGTTATATCTGACAATAAAAATGTGCCTGAAAGTATAAGTCTGCCTCCTGTGGATTTATCCCAAATAAACAGGGAAACAACAATTACGTCTGATATTAGCAACATACTTGAAAGAATAAATGTTGAGGCAGAGGACAATGTTAAAAGTGTTAAAATTACTATAAAAGTAGGCGTAAAAAGTGCTAAGGAATATATAATTCCTTCCTCTATAATAGGCATAACAGGTCTTGCCCATACACTAAATGCTTCCATATCCGACAATGTGAAAATTGAAGTAGGCGGTGTTGACAGTCTTGATGTCTATTCTCTTTCACCTTCTATTGACCTTACGGGTCTTGAAGAAGGCAAGCACACCGTACCTTTAAAACTTAATTTGCCTGAAACGGCGGCATTAAAGGAAGAGGTAGAGGTAAGTGTTGAGATTACCAAAAATCCTGAATATACAAACAATGAAGCTCAGGAAACCGAAACGTCTCCTCCTGTTGAAAGCACTACTCAGCAAATTGCTGAAAATACTACCGAAACGGATTAATCACTATTTCCCCACATAATACGGTGTGGGGAATTTTTTTAATTAAAAATAAAAAAATGCTTGACAAATATGTCCTCTTACTGTATAATTATCTTTGTCGCTGCACAACAGCGATTTATCAGTACTAAGCCCAGATAGCTCAGTTGGTAGAGCAGAGGACTGAAAATCCTCGTGTCGGCGGTT
>CABVEG010000284.1 GCA_902497185.1 uncultured Eubacteriales bacterium
CACATACTATGCGTTCAAGTGTTGTATATGTAAATGGTGAAGCTGTTCAGTTTGATACTCCTTCAATTAATGCTAACAACAGAATTCTTATGCCAATAAGAATGATTGCTGAATCAGTAGGTGCTACAGTAACATGGGATGACCCTACAAGAAGTGTACATATTACAACCACATCAACTGTTGACAGCAACGATGTTTCAAATGCAGTTGTAAATAGTATTACGGCATCAAAGATGAAGGATATTGTTAAGGATGAAGAAATTATAATTACTGCTGTGTGCAGTAAAGAAACTACGTCAGTATCATTTGTCAGAACAAATGATAACTCAAATATATGTACTCTGTCTAAATATACGGAAAATGCTGATGGCACAAGAAGTTTTTCTACAGAATATGAGTGTGAAAATGATACCGGTGCAGATGCAATATATACAATTCAGGCAATACCTGGTATAGGGAAAAATTATAATGAAAAGACTTCTGCAACTAAGAGTGTTAGCTTTATTGTATCAAATGAGAGTACTGAAACGACAACTAAAGAAAGCTCAAGCAGCGGAGATTATGAATCTGACTATATGATAAGCTGTAAGCTTACAAGTGATGAAATTAAGACTGATGATTATGCGAAATTTAAGATTAAGACTACTTCAGATGTTAAGAAAGTCAAACTTACTACAAATGCAAACAGTAAATCAGCCGTAGTATCAGAATATGATGAAGACAGTGATGACAATAGAACATTTAACGGAAAGCTCCAAATGACAGAAGAGGGCGATTGGAAGGTTTATGTAACATTGTATGTATCAGGTGATTATGAAGAAAAATCAGAAACCTTTAGCGTAAATGTTGATGACAGCAACAAGTCTACAAGCGGTTCTGATGACCTTGAAATTATAGATCTTTGGACTAATAATGAATATGCATATAAGGGCTATGACACTACTTTGTATGTAAAGACAAGCACTGATGTTGAATATCTTGAGCTTTTAACTGAAGACCAGGATGAAGGTGATGGTGTAACAACACGTTCAACAGCTGAAAAGAACAAGGACTATTATTATTGGGAGTTCACCTTTACTGTTAAGCATACAGGAGATATGAGATTTAAGCTTTTGGCGTTTAATGAGGACGGAGAGTCTGTTTCTGATACATTTAGACTTGAGGGACGTTCAGTAAGTAAATCTACCCCTGCAATATTGGAGCTTGAACAGAAAACAACTTCTATTACGGAAGGTGAAGAAGCTACATTTAATATCAGAACTACAGGCTGTGTAAATAGAATTAAGATTACAAGAGGAACTTCAAGTGTAGTTTATGATGAAGATGTTTCATCATCATCATCAACAGATAAAACTCATAAGGTTACTTTTGAAATTGACAGCGTTGATTCAGATTATTATATAACAGCCTATAGCGATGACGACTATGACCGTATGAAATTTAAGTTTAGCGGTGATGTTGAGGAAGAGCTTGAGATTCGTGATGTAGATATTGAGGATACAACAGTTGATGAGGATGAAGATATTAAAATAACCGTAACTACGTCTAACAGCGCTACTAAGGTATGGGTTGAGGATGCAAGAGGAGAGAATAAGCTTTCTAAGGTTTATAAGAGTCCTGATGATGAGGATGGTAATGACCTTATTTGGGAAATTGAGTTCTCACCTATTGAGGATGGCAGAAAGAAATTTGTTGTTGTTGCAAATGACGATGATGGTAACGACGACCAATATACTTTTGGACCTATTACAATCAAATAATTAAAACATCTAATTTAGGGCTTCTGGAGTATCAGAAGTCCTTTTTTATTGACAATGAATGTTATTGGAATTAAAATATAAATGATTGGAGATGAAATTATGAAAAAAGTGATTTTATTTGATTTAGATGGTACATTGGTAAATTCATTACAGGATCTTTGTGATGGTGTAAACTATATGCTTAATAAAATGAACTTACCGTCAAGAAGTCTTGAGGAAGTAAGAGGCTTTGTAGGTAATGGTATAGATATGCTTGTAAGAAGATCTGTTGGAAAGGAAAAATTTAACTTTGATGAGGCAATGAATTATTACAGAGAATATTATAATGATAATTTGTGCAACAAAACAAGACCTTATGAAGGAATTGAAAAGGTTTTGTCTGAGCTAAAGACAAAGGGATATAAAATGGCTGTTGTTACAAATAAGGCTCAATGGGCATCAGAAAAAATTGTTGACAGCTTTTTTAAAGGTTTATTTGATGCAGTTGTAGGAGCTGATTTAGATAAAAGAAAAAAGAAACCTGACACTGAGCCTGTTGACTATGCACTTAGCTTATTGGAAGAAGATAGAAATTCTGCTGTTTTTGTGGGAGATTCAGAGGTGGATATAGCAACAGCCAAAAATGCGGGATTGGATTTTATAGGTGTTACGTGGGGTTTTAGAAATAAAGATATATTTAAGGATACAGAGTATATTGCCCAAACCCCTAATGATATTTTAAGTTTATGTTGCAATTTTCTATAAATTTGTTATAATTAAGTATATACTATATAGAGCAGAGGTGCTGAGTAATGAATAATTTAAAGGTTGTTATACTTGCAGCAGGTCAGGGAACAAGAATGAAGTCTGACGTGCCAAAGGTACTACACAGGGTTTTAGATAAAACAATGGTTGGCTATGTTAT
>CABVEG010000285.1 GCA_902497185.1 uncultured Eubacteriales bacterium
GGATAGAGCGTCTGACTACGGATCAGAAGGCCGCGTGTTCGAATCATGTCACGCACATTTAATTATAGTAAATAAGCGCATTACAGAGTTTATTCTGTGATGCGCTATTTTCATTTAACACCATTTTAACACCATAGGTTAAACTTTTAAAATTGGCTATCAAATTTTGATAAATCATATCGGTTTCTGTTATAAAATAACAAACCGTCACAAAATTGTCGAAAAATGTCATTTTATAACAGAAGGAGCTATTAAGATGATTAGAATTTTACTGTCCAAAAAGCTCGGTGAAATCAGATGAACCCAAGCTGATTTATCAAGAGCAACAGGTATCAGACCTAACACAATAAGTGAATTATACCACGAAATGGTAGACAGGGTCAGTTTAGAGCAATTAGACCTTATATGTGAAGCTCTAAACTGTGAACTTGATGAGCTTATTGTCAGAGAACCTAATGACCCACCTAAAATCAATCATTTAAAAAATGGTACTATGATTTCATTACTTCGTCACAATTTCCTTTACTCTTTCATCAGTCACATTATCAACCTCCCAAGGCCTCTTAAAATTCTCAACATTACCATACAGCTGCTTTATTTTTTCGGAGTACTGCCCCACTGTGGTAACTTAAAATGAGGCTTATCAACAGTACTAGTCCAATCACTGCCCCACTCCAAACCTAAAGACTTGCTGATTTTACCTACTTTACTAAACTAGCCGTCATTATCATAATATGCGCCCTTACCGTCATTTCTGATAACATCAAAAGCAATCCCCTATTACATTATTTTGTTATTTTAATTAAAGTATAAAACGCACGCGTGTGTTATTCGTGCGTTTTTCGTGTGTTTCTTGATGATTTCAAGCATTTTCGATAATAAAAAAGCACTTAACTTCTGTTAAATGCTTAATCAACAATATAAGGTTCTGCAACTTTACGACCATCGCCGTAAGCAAGCTCATCTATAACATAAGGACATAAATACCATCTATCTTTTTCTGACAGTTTATCTAATTCCTTTATAAGAGCTTCATCATCAATTTTCCTGAACTTTTCAAGTATTGTATCCAACATTTCAATGCAAATTGGAGCTTCTCCATCAAGACTAGGGTCCGAAGAACACTTCCAATTTTTTTTCAAGACTTCCAATTCTTTACTTATCATTTAACTTAACCCCCTTTATATAATAGTTTTGGTTTTTAACTGGATAAAAACTATCGCCTTTATTGTCTTGTCTGTATATAACAGCAACTCCATCGCAGTTATATACCTTACCTACCAAATCACCATTATCGTTTAATTTATCACCTATAAATTCAGCTTTTCCATTCTTTACTTTACACCAAGCAGTAAGAATTTTATCATCATCCCAACTACCAGGAAACCAAGTATGACCGCCGTTTTTTTTACTTCTTGTTGTAGAAGTTGGTATACTTCCATATTTGACTCCATTAGTATATTTACCTTCAACGACATTTCCAAGCCCTAATTTTTACATTCATCAAAAGAACTTTTACTGTGTCCGCCCTTCGTTAGATGCCCATTAGGATAATGTTCATTAGGTAATTTCATTTCTCCTTTGATAACGTGGTCAAAAACTTTCTTCCTTACTGTCATTATACCATCATCTTCAAGTTCTTTCAAGGTTTTTAACTGTCTTTTTCCTTCAGCATTTCGCTTGTAAAGCTTACTAAGTATCCCGCAAGCATCTTAATATAACTTTGTGCTTGTTCTTTACCTGCTTATCCTGGGTCCTGTGGCAACCTTTCTATTACTCTACCATATTTTGCCTTATCTGCCTTTGTTGCCATTATAACCAATGTTCTAACCTCAGATGCTGCTAATCTCTTATTCACAACATCAGCTACAACATATCTGCCATTCTTTCGCTTACCTATTAGAACTCCGACAATATATGCAGGATCACCGTCTTCATCCTCAGAAGTTGCTGCTAGGTCCCAACCTCTCGACCATATCAATACATCTTATTATCTTCATAAAATTTCTTTAATTCCTTTCTGTCCTCATCAGAAAGCATTGTCTTTTTAACTCCCTGTATGGCACCCTCAAGAGCATAAAGCCTATGTATACAGGCAGAAGAATCTGCTTGCTGTATTTTAAGCCAAGCCTCTCTGCTACCAATTTTTTTAAGTTCTTCGGCTGTAGTTATACCAACGCTGTTTAACTGTTCTTCAATAACCCTACCCAAATTAGGCAATTTACATAGTTCTCCCATAACCTACCTCCCAAAAAGTACAAACTCAATTCCGCTTTCCTCAAGCATCTGCTTTCCCATATCATCAGGATACATTTCCTTAGCAACTATTCTGACAATACCTGCATTTATAAGCTGCTTTGTACACATAGTACATGGACTTGCCGTAACATACAGGGTACCACCTTTGCAGCTTACACCATTTACCGCACATTGGGTTATAGCATTATTTTCAGCGTGAACTGCTCTGCAAAGCTCATGCCTTTCACCGCTTGGTATGGCGAGTTTCTGTCTTAAACACTCACCTATATCACAGCAGTTAGCCAGCCCCTTAGGTGCACCGTTATATCCGGTTGACAAAACCTGATTATCCTTGACTATTACAGCACCCACCTGACGTCTTAAGCAGGT
>CABVEG010000286.1 GCA_902497185.1 uncultured Eubacteriales bacterium
AAGATCGCCCATAGTAATTTCCGACCTTAGATTATTGTTTGAAAATGATGCTAAGTTCTTAAAGCAGTTTTAATTAGGAGGTTGTAAAAGATATGGATTTACCGATGAGATGGTTAGATGAGTATGTGGATATAGATACTACTACTCAGGAATTTATAGATAAAATTACTTTATCAGGTTCTAAGGTTGAGTCTGTAACAAGTCTTGCTAAGGACATTACAAATGTTGTAACAGGTAAGGTTCTTGAAATTGAAAAGCACCCTGATGCAGACAAACTTGTTGTAACAAAGGTTGATGTGGGAGCTGAAGAACCTTTGCAGATTGTAACAGGTGCACCAAATCTTTATGTAGGCACAGTTGTGCCTGTTGCCTTAGTGGGTGCAACTGTATATCACGGTCCAAGCCTTGAGAAAATTAAAAAAGGTAAGTTAAGAGGTATTGAGTCAAATGGTATGATGTGTTCTATTGAAGAGCTTGGATTTACTACACATGATTATCCTGAGGCTCCTGAATATGGTATTTATATTTTCAAGGAAGAGGTGCCATTAGGTGCTGATGTTAAAAAGCTTCTTGAAATGGAGGATGATGTAGTTGAATTTGAAATTACATCAAACAGACCCGACTGTTTTAGTATTGTAGGTCTTGCAAGAGAAGCTGCAGCTACTTACAGAGTGCCTTTTAAGTATCCTGAAATTAAGGTAGAAGAAAAGGGAGAGGGCAAGACAGAGGATTTAATTCAGGTAGAAATTCAGAATCCTGAGCTTTGTCCAAGATACATTGCAAGAGCAGTAAAGAATGTTAAAATTGGTCCATCTCCTTTATGGATGCGTCACAGACTTACAGCAGCAGGTGTAAGACCTATTAACAATATTGTAGATATTACAAACTATGTAATGCTTGAAATGGGTCAGCCAATGCATGCTTTTGATATTGATACTATTGATGAGGCTAAAATTATTGTAAGAAATGCAAAGGCAGGAGAAAAGATTACAACTCTTGACGGTCAGGAAAGAAATCTTGATGAAAGTATGCTTGTTATTTCAGACTGTAACAAGGCTGTTGCAGTTGCCGGTGTAATGGGCGGTGAAAATTCAATGATTACAGAGGGAGCAAGAGCTATATTATTTGAGTCAGCTAACTTTAACGGACCAAATGTAAGAATTACGGCTAAGAAGTTAGGTTTAAGAACAGATGCTTCTGCCAAGTATGAAAAAGGTCTTGACCCAAATCTTACTCTTGATGCAGTAAACAGAGCTGTTCAGCTTGTTGAAATGCTTGGCTGCGGTGAAGTTTGTGAGGGAATGGTTGACTGTTATCCAAATAAAAGGGAGCCATGGAGTGTTGAATATTCAACAGAGAGTATTAACAGACTTTTAGGTACCAAGTTGTCAGAAAAGGAAATGATTGACTTACTTGCTTTAGTTGAAGTTAAGGCAGACGGAAAGACTGCTGTTATTCCTACTTTCAGACCTGATTTATTAACTGAGGCAGATTTAGCTGAAGAGGTAGGCAGATTTTATGGTTATGATAATATTGAAACTACACTTGCAGCAGGTACTCCTACAGTAGGCAAGAAGTCTTATACACAGATTGTTGATGACAAAATTATGGACACTATGATAAGCTTAGGTTTAAGTGAGGCTAAGTGTTTCAGCTTTGAATCTCCAAAGGTATTTGATAAATTAAATATACCTGCTGACAGTGAATTGAGGAATACTGTTACTATTTCCAATCCTTTAGGTGAAGATTTTAGTATTATGAGAACCGTATCTTTAAATGGTATGCTTAATTCAATTTCTACAAACTATAACAGAAGAAATGAGTCAGCTTACTTATTTGAAATGGGTAAAGTTTATATCCCTAAGACATTGCCTTTAACTGAATTACCGGAGGAAAAAAATGTACTCACTATTGGTATGTATGGCAATATTGATTTTTATGGAATTAAGGGTGTTACAGAGGAATTATTTACTGTACTTGGTATGAGAGATAAGGTAACTTATTCACCAAAGAATGATATACCTTTTATGCATCCCGGCAGACTTGCGGATATAAGTGTTGATGGCGAAAGCATTGGTTATGTAGGTGAGGTTCATCCTTCTGTGGCTGATAAGTACAGCATTGGCACTAAGGCTTATGTTGCGGTAATAAGCATTGATAAGCTTTATGAATATGCTGAATTTGACAGAGTTTATAAGTCACTTCCTAAATATCCTGCTATGACAAGAGATATAGCTGTTCTTGTAAAGGATAATGTGATTGTAAAGGATATTGAGGATATTATTAAGGCTAAGGGCGGAAAGCTTCTTGAAAGTATTCAGCTATTTGATGTGTTCAAGGGTAAGCAAATTCCTGAGGGTTACAAGTCAGTTGCTTATAATATTTCATTCAGAGCAAGTGACAGAACATTAACTGATGATGAAGTTAATTCACCTATGAAGAAGATTGTCAAGGAACTTGAAGAAAAGTTAGATGCGCAGTTGAGAGGTTAATATTATAAAAAGGACTTTCGTTTGAGGTGGCTGGCTCTTTAAAATTTTCTGTGTATTCAACAGCTTCTGACAAATAATGCAGCAAAGATATTTTCTACGG
>CABVEG010000287.1 GCA_902497185.1 uncultured Eubacteriales bacterium
CTGGCTTTCAGCTTTAGCTGAAAGTGCTGACGAGCATTTCTTGCAAGGCTGTCGACTTTTTCGACAGCCTGAACCCATCCCATAAAAGGGATGGATTGATAAATTACTTGCTTAAGTATTCGTCAATAGCAGCAGCTGCATTTTTGCCTGCACCCATTGCAAGTATAACTGTTGCAGCACCTGTTACGGCATCACCGCCTGCATAAACACCTGTCTTAGATGTTAAGCCTGTTTCTTCCTCTGCTACAATACATTTTCTCTTGTTAACATCAAGCCCCGGAGTAGTTGAGCTGATAAGTGGGTTAGGTGAAGTACCTAAGCTCATTACAACCATATCTACGTCCATTACAAATTCGGAATTTGGAATTTCAACAGGACGACGTCTGCCACTTTCGTCAGGCTCGCCTAATTCCATCTTAACACACTTCATACCTGATACCCAGCCGTTTTCATCAACAAGGATTTCAACAGGGTTAGTAAGTGTGTCAAATATAACTCCTTCTTCCTTAGCGTGGTGAATTTCTTCAACTCTTGCAGGAAGCTCTGCTTCACTTCTTCTATATACAATGTGGGCCTCCGCACCAAGTCTTAATGCAGTTCTTACAGCATCCATTGCTACATTGCCGCCGCCTACAACAGCAACCTTTTTGCCTGTTCTTACCGGAGTATCGTATTCATCGTCAAACGCTCTCATAAGGTTTACTCTTGTAAGATATTCATTTGCTGAAACAACACCCATGGCAGTTTCACCGGGGATATTCATAAACTTAGGAAGACCTGCGCCAGAACCGATAAATACGGCATCAAAGCCTTCTTCCTCTAAAAGCTGATCAATAGAAACTGTCTTACCTATTATAACATTAGTTTCAATTTTTACACCAAGCTTTTTAATGTTTTCAACTTCAGGCATAACAACCTTGTTCTTTGGTAATCTGAATTCAGGAATACCATAGCTTAATACACCGCCTGCTTTATGAAGAGCCTCAAAAATTGTTACATCATAGCCCTTCTTTGCAAGGTCTCCTGCACATGTTAAGCCGGCAGGACCTGCACCAATAACAGCGACCTTTTTGCCCTTAGATTCAGCCTTTGCTGATAAATCTACATTGTGCTCTCTTGCCCAGTCAGCAGTAAATCTTTCAAGCTTACCGATAGATACGGCATCACCCTTGTTGCCAAGTACGCATTTTCCTTCGCACTGTGTTTCCTGTGGACATACTCGACCGCATACGGCAGGAAGTGCGGAATATTTAGCAATTTCCTTTGCAGCACCCTCAAAATCTCTGTCCTTTAAGTGACCTATAAATCCCGGAATATCAATATTTACAGGACATCCCTTAACACACATTGGATTTTTACAGTGAAGACATCTCTGAGCCTCAGTAACAGCCTCTTCTTCGTTATAACCAAGACATACTTCTTCAAAATTAGTTGCTCTTACCTTTGGATCCTGTTCTCTTACAGGAACCTTTGTATAATTAATAGCCATTACTTGTCACCTCCACAACCGCAGCCACCGTTTTTGTGAGTGCTGCCTTCTTCAAATTTAAGCTTAGCCTGACCCTCTTCGGTCTTGTACATAGTCTGTCTTCTCATTGCGCCATCATAGTCAACCTTGTGACCGTCAAATTCAGGACCGTCAACACAGGCAAATTTAACCTCGCCGTCCACAACTACACGACAGGCGCCGCACATACCTGTACCGTCAACCATAATAGGGTTAAGGCTTACAATAGTATGGATTCCTAAGGCTTTAGTAGCCATTGAAGTAAACTTCATCATAATCATAGGACCGATAACAACGGCATGGTTATATTCCTTACCCTGATTTTTAACAAGGTCATCAAGTAAGTCTGTAGCTCTGCCTGCAAAGCCTGCTGTACCGTCGTCAGTTGCTATGTAAACATTTTCTGCAACTTCCTTCATTTCTTCTACTAAAATAAGTAAATCCTTATTTCTTGCACCAATAAGTACATCAGCCTTAATACCATGCTGCTTTAACCACTTAACCTGTGGATAAATTGGGGCAGCACCAACACCGCCGGCAACAAAAATAATATTTTTCTTAGCCAGCTCTTCAGGGCTTTCACTGCAAAGGTCGCTTGGGCAGCCTAAAGGACCAACGAAATCGGCGATGGAATCACCCTCATTGTAAGTCATAAGCTCCATAGTTGACTTGCCTACAGCCTGTGTAACGATTGATACAGTACCCTTTTCAGCATCATAGTCAGAAATAGTTAAAGGTATTCTTTCACCCTTTTCATCAGTTCTTAAAATAATAAACTGACCGGGTAATGCTGATTTTGCAACACGAGGTGCTTCAATTTCCATTTCAAAAATTGTTGGGGTAAGCATCTGCTTTTTTACAATTTTATACATAGTTATCCTCCTAACGCATAAGAAAGTGAAGATTGACAAATCTACACGTCCTTAATTCTATCAATCTCCTATTATACAACATTGTTGTTATTTTTTAAACAATTTTTTTATTAAAAAATTATAAAAATTAATCTTTTGTGCAAAACTTACAAAAAATATAT
>CABVEG010000288.1 GCA_902497185.1 uncultured Eubacteriales bacterium
TTTTTATTATAAATTTATAAAGGTTAGTACAGTAAATTACTAAGGAGGGCAAAATGAACAGTTATATTTTTGATGAATATGTTGAAATTTCAGATAGGGAATCGGAAGAAGGGTTTTCTATTGACAGTCCGGAAAAGGCTAATTGGGCATTTAGGAAGCTGGCGGCTTTAAACAGTATTAAAAATGAAAATATTGAATTGGCTGCAAATGAAATTGAAAGAATTAACAGTTGGCTTGAAAAGCAAAATAATTCTATTGATAACAGTATAGCTTATTTTGAAAATATGTTAAGGGCTTATTACATACAGGAAAGAGAAAAGGACAGTAAATTTAAGCTGTCTACTCCTTATGGTAGGGTAACATCAAGCAGACGTAAGAATTACACATATAATGAAGAATTGCTCCTTGATGAACTTAAGGGTACTGAGTATATCCTTATCAAGGAAAGCATTGATAAAAACAGGCTCAAGGGTGATATTACGGTATTAGATGACGGACGAGCTGTAACAGGTGATGGTGTTGTATTAGAGGGGCTTACTGTTACCGATAATGTTAGCTACTCTGTAAAGCCTGTTAAGCTGTAAGAGGTGAATTCTATGAATATATACGAAAAGTTAGCTGAAATTCAGGCTGAATTAAAGGCACCAAAAAATCAGTATAACAGCTTTGGAGGATATAATTACAGGAGCTGTGAGGATATATTGGAGGCTGTAAAGCCTTTGGCACACAAATATAATGCTGTGGTTGTAGTATCTGATGAATTGTGTGTTAAGGGTGACAGATATTATGTTGCAGCTCATGCCATGCTTATAAATACTGAGGAGGAGGGGAAAATAACCGTAACGGCATACGCTAGGGAGCCTGATACAAAAAAGGGTATGGACAGCTCTCAGATAACAGGAGCAAGCAGCAGTTACGCCAGAAAGTATGCTTTAAACGGCTTATTTGCCATTGATGATACAAAAGACAGGGATACACCTGAAGCTGCAAAAGAGGATGCCGAAAGGGAAAAAGAGGCTGAAAAAGCTGAAGAAAAAGCAAGGCAGAAGGCTATAAGGGAATTTAAAGAGGCAGCATTGAAAAGAGGTTTTAATGAAGAAGAGCAGCAGCTTTTAATTTTAAAGTCATTTAAGGGTAAAAAAGTGTCTGAAATGACTTTAAAACAGGCTCAAAATATAACTAACAGGGTTATAAATGATACCGAAAAGGTAAGGGAATTTATAAACAGCTGTAAGGAAGTGTATTAATTATAGAGTTTAAAGGTCATTACATAGGTATTGCTAAAAGCCTTACAGACAACAAAGTTGTGATGTATATGGAAATATTGGAACCACAGAGGATAAAGCAAATTGACAGTGAGCTTACAGGGATGGGTCAGCTTACTGTTACGGCTAAGAAGTATCGTAAAAAGCGAAGTCTTGATGCTAATGCTTATGCATGGAAATTAATAAGGGATATAGCTGACAGGATAGGAGAAAGTAAAGAAAAAGTATATGTAAATATGCTTAAACTTTATGGACAGTCAGCGGTATATCAAACTAAAGCGGAAGTAAATGTTGACGGATATTTTAAGTACTACGAATTTATGGGAAGCAGAGTTAGTGACAATAACGTCAAACTTAGCTATTACAGGGTTTTTAAGGGTTCCGGTGAGTATGATACAGAGGAAATGGCAACATTAATTGACGGCATTATACTGGAGGCAAGGAATTTAGGAATTGATACTATGACGCCTGCTGAATTGGCAGTGTTAAAAAGTAATTGGAAGGAGGATAAAAATTGAATAGGGTAATTTTATTGGGAAGGCTTGCAAGAAATCCTGAGCTTAAATATACTCAGGCAGTAGAGCCTGTGGCTGTATGCAGGTTTGCAGTGGCAACAGACAGACCTTTTGCAAAAGAGGGTGATGTTACGGCGGATTTTATTAGCTGTGTGGCTTTTGGCAGGAGAGCTGAAAATATTAGTCAGTATTTCCACAAGGGCAGGAGAATTGCCTTACAGGGCAGGTTACAGGTAAGCAGTTATACCGATGGTCAGGGTAACAAAAGGTATTCAACCGATGTTATTGTTGATGATTTTGAATTTGTGGATAATAAGGCTGAAAATGAAGTTATGGGCGGTCAGGTGCCTCAGAGTAGGCAGCCGGTCGGGTTTAGTATTGACAATGATGCAGAGGATGAGGATTTTCCTTTTTAATAAGGAGGTAATAAATGGCAGCACCACAGAAAACAGGGCTCAATTATTATCCTCGTGATACGGATTTATTAAAGGACAGGAAATTTGTTAAGGCTAAAATTAAATATGGGTACTTATCTCTTGTGGTGTATGATGCTTTACTTGAAATTATTTACCGTGACAAGGGTTATTATGTTGACTATTCCGAAGAGGAAAAAGAAACCGTTGTATGGGATATATTGGAGAGTTTGAGAGGTAAGTACCTTGTAGAAGCTGCTACAATTTGCAAAGTAATAGAAATGTTGGTGGAGTGCAGACTATTTAGCCGCTACCATTTTGAGCAGGGTATTATTACAAGTAAAC
>CABVEG010000289.1 GCA_902497185.1 uncultured Eubacteriales bacterium
ATCTACACCGCTGGAGTTGTTAATTTTTATCAACCACACCAGTTGACAAAGAACCTTTTTTTATTATGTATCAATCATCCATATAGTGATCTTTTATTGCAACACTAAGCTTTTTATAAAGCAAAAATGTAAGTATTGATGTAACACCGTATTTAAACAAATTAAAGGGCAATATTGAGCAGAGCATAAGTGTAAACAAATCCTTTACAAATGGATTTGTTTGTGCGCTCATAGCTACAATAGCCGGTATGTCAAATCCCATAAGTTTTCCGTAAACAGGAAACGTCACTGTAGTATTAATAATAACTGCAAGTATACTTGTGATTACAGTACCTATGACAAGACTTATAACGGCACCCTTTTTAGTTTTAAGCTTGTGATATACTATTACAGCAGGAAGCATATATCCTATGCTGTATAAGAAATTTGCCAGCTCGCCAATTCCAAATGTTGTAGTGCCGTTAAGTACAAAGTTAATAAGTATTTTAATAAGAGATACAAAGGCACCGTTAACAGGTCCCATTATAAAACCACCCAGTATAACAGGAAGTTCAGAAAAGTCCATTTTGATAAATGGCGGAATAAAGGGCAATGGAAATTCAAGAACCATCAGTACTCCGCTTATTGCACCGAGTACAGCTGTCAGTACCAGCTTTTTTGTCGAGTTTTTATTTCTTTGTGCCACTGTATTCACTCCTATTCTGTTCTGTAGCCTGTTACTTCATTAGCAAGCATCCATTCCATTTTACAATCCATAAGATATTTAATTACATCATTTTCCTTACCATAAATACTCTTGTATAAAGACTGTGTTTCAAAAAGGTCATTGTAGGTAAGATATGGATAGTCTACCATTGTATTTGTTCCTGCCATATAATATAAGGCATAGTTCAGATTGTTGTTTGCAAGCACCCACTGATCTCTTGAATCCTCAACGGCAAGAAGCATTTTGTCGGCAAGTTCCTTGTACTTTTCTTCTCTTGTCGTCTGATAAAGAGTATAAAGCACATTTAATTCGGCAAGCTGATGATTAAGTGATACGTGAGTTCTGTTATGCTCATAGTCATATCCGTAATCCTCAACAAGCCAGCCGCCGTTTTTAGTTTCATAGTGATTATCGGTAGCATGGTCAATAAAGTATTCTGCATATTTACATACAGCCATTAAGAAGTCATCATTATTGTATCTTTTATAAGCGTTAATAAGATTTACGGCAAAGTCTGTATTGAATCTTGTGTCGTAAAAGTTTGCACCTATGTTAAAATCTTCAGAAAGCCATCCGGACTTAGGACCTGTTGCCCAGTAGCCAAGGTCATTTTGATTTTCCATACAGGTATATGTGAAAACATATCCTAAATCATATGCAGCGAGAAAATCACCGTATTTTGTCATACTTGCACCTGCATAGTTTGAAGGCTGTCTGTAAAGCATTGTTTCGCTGTATGGTATATAGTTATAAGGAATCTGGAAATAATATCCGTCCCAAGAAAAACGTCTGCCGTCAGCAAGTTCCTGCTTAAGGACATTAAAGTGATTAATGTTGTTCCAATCAGCAAGTTTATTGTCCGTAGAAAGAAGATACCATATTTCACCTACGTAATCCGTATCAAATGGAAAAGTGTAAGTAACAGACACTGTATCATCTTCATTAATCGTAATTGAAACAGGTTCTTCAAGGTCAGGGTTATATTCCTGTGTATTGTTTTCAAACTTATTGTTGGTATATACTGATGGAATGCTTATAATAAGGGCAGACTTATCAGTATCTATAAACAGTGTTTGTTTTTCCGTGTTAAGCGGATTTTGTGACATATACCAGTCATTTGTTTCGGGAGAAATGTATCTCATTTCAAATGTTGAACCGGGTATTGTAAGAGTTTCACTGTATCTTTCCTCTTTTGTTGTATTGAAATTGTATCTTTTAATGGTAAAAACATCTTTATTAATAAAGTTAAATGTTTTTTCTTTTACAGCTCTTTCAGCATCATTAAATACAACCTCTTCTTTTATTTCAGGTTCTGTTATTGCCTTCCATTTGTCTTTAAATGTATTTTTTACCACATTATATGCCTCAAGGGCATTTCCTGTTAAAGGATTACCGTTTTTGTCAACCGGATTGTCAGTGTAAACATTTGTGTTAATTGTTGTAATTTCAATATCAGCCTCATATTTTGATTTGTCAAAGGCTGTTGTTGTTTCTGTAGGCTTTTCAGTAGTAGCCTCAGTGGTAGTTGTTGTAGTAGCCTTTTTCTTTACTCCTCTTGTTGAGGAGGACACATAAGACTGATAAGTTGTAGTTTCAGTTGGCTTTTCGGTAGTAGCCTCAGTTGTTGTAGTTGTAGTAGTTGGTGTGTAGGGTTGAGTTGTACCTTTAATAGTTCTAGCAAATGAATTTACTGTAAAAACTGTTGATGCCAACGAAGCTGTCAGGGTTGCAGTTATTGCAAGCCATGCAGTTAGTTTTTTCATATTAATTCACTCTCCTGTATAAAATTTTACATCAAGTATAATTATAGCAAAAATT
>CABVEG010000290.1 GCA_902497185.1 uncultured Eubacteriales bacterium
TTTTATTTCATCCATAGTTTTGCCTTTAACCCATCTTGCTACGCTATAGCTCATTGGTTCCATTCTTATTTCTGAATTATACTCATTTTTTAATCTATATTCAAAAACTTCAAACTGTAATGCACCAACAGCACCTAAAACAACATCATTATATTCAGTTTTATAAATCTGAATTGCACCTTCCTGTGCAAGCTGGTCAACACCTTTTTGGAATTGCTTAGCCTTCATTGTATCTATAGGTCTTACCTTCATAAAAAGCTCGGGTGGGAAGGTAGGCAAGGGTTCAAAGAAAAGTTTGTCCTTGCAGTTTGTAAGAGTATCACCGATTTGATAATTACCTGTATCATAAATACCTATTATATCACCGGCGATGGCTGTATCAACTGTTTCTCTTTCATTAGCCATTAGCTGAGTTGACTGATTAAGTTTCATTTTCTTGCCGGTTCTTGAAAGAGTAACATCCATACCTCTTTCAAATGTACCTGAACAAATCCTGAAAAAAGCGAGCCTGTCCCTATGTGCAGGATTCATATTTGCCTGAATTTTAAATATAAAGCCTGAGAAAAAGTCATCAGTTGGCTGTACCTCGCCATCAATAGTTTTTCTTGCTCCGGGAGCAGGAGACATATCAAGGAAGTGCTCCAAGAAATTTGTTACACCAAAGTCTGCTAAGGCAGTACCAAAAAACACAGGGGAAAGTTTTCCTTTTGATATAAGTTCCATATCAAATTCATTTCCGGCTCCGTCTAAAAGCTCAACTTCATCTCTTAAATTTTGTAAATTTTCGTGAAATAAAATATCATCAAGCTGTTTGTCATATACGCCTTCATCTGATAATTCAATAGTTTTATTTTCTTTATATAAATATATCTTATTTTCAAGCCTGTCATATATACCCTCGAAATATGCACCGTTTCCTATAGGCCAAGTAACGGCAACGGAGGGTAATCCTAAAGCGTTTTCAAGCTCTTCAAGCAAAGCCAAAGGCTCCATAGCATCTCTGTCGAGCTTATTCATAAATGTAAAAATAGGTATACCTCTCATACTGCAAACCTTGAAAAGCTTTCTTGTCTGTGCCTCAACACCTTTAGCGGCATCAATTACCATAACTGCTGAATCAACGGAAGTAAGTATTCTATAGGTATCCTCACCAAAGTCATTATGACCCGGAGTATCCATAATTGAAACTATTTTGTCATTATATTCAAACTGCATAACTGATGATGTAACAGAGATACCTCTTTGTTTTTCGATCTCCATCCAGTCAGATTTTGCAGAACGTCCTCTTCTTGCTTTAACTGCACCTGCCTCGTGAATTGCGCCGCCGTGAAGCAAAAGCTTTTCTGTTAATGTTGTTTTACCTGCGTCAGGGTGAGATATTATACCAAAAATTCTTCGTTTATTTATCAAATTAATATCAGGTTTAGCCATAATACAAATCCCTTTCTATTTAAACTCATATATTTCTTTCCATCTTTTCTATTTTATAGGAAAACTCCTATATTTGCAAGTATTTTTTGCCACTTATGCCATATATTTTGCATTTAATTGTTACAAATATTACATTATAATTAACATAGGCGCCGAAAAAAGTAAAAGGAGAGAAATATTTATGAAAAAATTATTAATTGCGACTGCATTAACCGTTGTTGCAATGTCAACAACTGTATTTGCAGCAGAGGAGATAAATGTTAAATATAAAAATAATTGCGGTATAATTGCTGTTTCGGGTTCATATAATAATTCTTGTAATAATTTAAAGCCTGAAGAAACTACTACAAAATTCTGCAAGCCAACTGAAACTACAACTAAGTGTGATTGGAAACTTGTATTTACAACAACGGAGGCGACAACAGAAACCACAACACAGACAGTAGTAAAGCCTACATATACAACAACGGAGGCGACAACAGAAACTACAACACAGGCAGTAGTAAAGCCTACATATACAACAACAGAGGCGACAACAGAAACTACGACACAGGCGGTAGTAAAGCCTACATATACAACAACAGAGGCAACTACAGAAACTACAACACAGGTGGTGACTAAACCTACATATACTACAGAAACAACTACAGAAATAACTACTTCTGCTACTGACAGCAGTATTGCAAATCAGCTTTTAAAACTTGTAAATAACGCAAGAGCAGAAAACGGTCTTTCGCCCCTTACATTAAACAGTAATTTATCTGCTGTAGCCCAGAAAAAGGCTGATGATATGAAAAATAACAATTATTTTTCTCACACATCACCTACATATGGCTCACCATTTGATATGATCAAGAATGCCGGAATAAGCTATAAAACAGCAGGCGAAAACATAGCAAAGGGGCAGAGTACTGCTGAATCAGTATTTAATGCTTGGATGAATTCATCAGGGCACAGGGCAAATATTTTAAATAAAAATTTTACTCAGATGGGTATAGGAGTTACAAATGGCACAAGATACTGGAGTCAGATGTTTATTGGTTAATATTTTAATAACGA
>CABVEG010000291.1 GCA_902497185.1 uncultured Eubacteriales bacterium
GTATGCTGGCAGTTGAAAAAGGAGAAATTGACGAGGCTGTTGTTCCTCTTGAAAATTCCATTGAAGGTGTTGTTAACGCTACTATTGACAGCCTTGCCTTTGATGTTAATTTATATATTCAGGAACTTCTTATTATGCCTGTTGAACAGTGCCTTATAGCTAAAAAAGGCACTGATGTAAGTGATGTAAAAAAAATAATGTCACATCCTCATGCAATACCTCAATGCAAAAATTATATTATCGCAAATTTGCCTAATGCCGAATCTGAAACTAAGGCATCTACGGCAGGAGCAATTAGAGCTGTAGCCGAAGGCCCTGAAAATATTGCGGGAATTGGCGCTAAATGTGCAGCAGAATTATACGGTCTTGAAGTTATTGCAGAGGGTATACAGGATACAAATGATAATTTTACGGAATTTGCAAGAGTATCTAAGAAGAAATCTTTTGATTATATTACCGGTAACAAGGTTACAATCTGTTTTTCTACGTATGATAATGAACCCGGTGCTCTTCTTAAATTATTGGAGATTTTTTCCATATACGACATTAATATGTCAAAGATCTTTTCAAGACCAATGAGAAATAAACCGCTTAAATACATATTTATAATTGACTTGGACGTAAACAATAATTCAAATGATATTATTGAAGCAATTAAACTTCTTGAGCGAAAAACTACATTTTGCAAAAATTTGGGGTGCTATGGTATTGTTGATAAAAGATTGAAAAAATAATTTAGTTGTGCTATAATTGTCGACAGTAGAGGTGAAAATTTGAATGAACGAATTTATATCTGTTCCCTTTCCTTGTGTCAAAATAGACAGGGAACTAAAAATTATTGACTGTAATTCCAACTATAAAAGCTGGAATAACGGATTAAAGGGTGTTAAGACAATATTTGATATTATGTCTGAATTTGATGCAGATAAGGAAAAGCAAAGAACACTTATAGGTGATAAATTCTATGATTTATATACCGTGCCCTGTGAGGATTGTTTTAATGTAATCTTTATCGAAAATCCATATATAAACCTCCAAGGACAGGTTAATTCCAATATACTTGTAGGTATTTTGCTTGTAGACAACAGTATAGAAATTCAGGAAACCATGGACGAAATAAGATTTCCTCATTTTAGTGCTATTATTGAAAGAAAGATAAATGACTATTTCAATAATATGGGGGGACTTGTAAGAAAATTTGAAAGCGGAAAATATCTTTTTGTCCTTAACAAGGAAATGCTTAAAAAATTAAGGGAAGATAAGTTTTCAATAGTTGATCAAATAGGTAATATTGATATGGGTAACGATGTACCTGCGACTTTAAGTATAGGTATTGGTATGAACGGCAATACTGTCAATGAGGATATGGCTTTTGCAAGAGGCGCCCTTGATTTGGCTCTCGGCAGAGGAGGTAATCAGATTGTCATTAAGGAATCTGAGGATACATACCAATTCTTTGGCGGTGATGGCAAGGAGGTAAGCAAAAATTCAAGAGTAAGGGCAAGAGTTAAGGCTTATGGTCTTGTTGAACTTATATTGTCTGCCAGCGATGTTATAGTTATGGGACATAAGAACCCGGATCTTGACAGCTTAGGTTCTGCTGCCGGTATATTTGCAATTTCAAACTTTTATGATAAGAAATGCCACATTGTTTTAAACAAGGCAACAAGCAGTGTAAAGGCACTTTATGAAAGGCTTTGTGACGATGGAAGATATGAAAATGTGTTTATTGACAGTGAGGAAGCTCAAAGAATTATTAAAAGAAGAACATTGCTTATTGTTGTAGATACACACAGACCATTCCTTACAGAGTGTCCTGAGCTTTTGGATAAGGCAAAAAGTATTGTTATGATTGATCACCACAGAAAGGCAACCGGTGCTATAGATAATTGTGCTTTGGTATATCATGAGGCATATGCTTCATCTACCTGTGAAATGGTTACTGAAATGCTTATGTACATTAAGGGCATAAGATTAAGCCGTACCGAAATTGAAGGTCTACTTGCCGGAATTACTGTTGATACAAAGAACTTTGCATTTAAAACAGGTATTAAAACATTTGAAGCTGCTGCTTATCTTAAGAAAAACGGAGCAGATACTATGTCTGTAAGAAGACTTTTCAAAAATTCATTTGATGAGTATTTAGCAAGATCTGAAATAGTAAGAACTGCTGAAATTATATACGAAAATATGGCAATATCTACTCTTGATAGTGATATACCTGTTGATAATCCTACATTGCTTATTGCACAGGCTGCTGACGAGCTTTTAAACATTCAGGGAATTGAGGTAAGCTATGTCCTTTGCGAATACGCAGGAAAGGTGCATATAAGTGCCAGAAGTCTTGGCAAGGTTAATGTTCAAAAACTTATGGAAACCCTTGGCGGAGGAGGACATCAGGCAGGGGCAGCGGCGCAGCTTGAGGGCGTTACTATTGATGATGCTATAGATATATTAAAAGAAAAATTCAATT
>CABVEG010000292.1 GCA_902497185.1 uncultured Eubacteriales bacterium
AATAAATAAATATAATACAACCGATGAGGCTTTAAAAGAATGGGGGAAGTGTAATGAATAAAATGAAGATTACATTTGATGCTGTTTCTGAAAATGAAGCCTTTGCCAGACTTGCCGTTGCAGGCTTTCTGATTTATAAAAACCCTGCAATTAATGAAATTGAAGATATAAAAACAGCAGTATCCGAGGCAGTTACAAATTCCATTATACATGGCTATGAAAATAGAAAGGGCGAAATTGATTTAAGCTGTACCGTAATGGGCAATAGTGTAGTTATTGTAATTGAAGACCGTGGAAAGGGTATTGAAGATATAAAAAAAGCAATGGAACCTATGTATACATCTAAGCCTGAATGTGAAAGATCAGGCTTAGGCTTTACTGTTATGGAAAGCTTTATGGATAAAATTGAAGTTGATTCAGAAATAGGTATTGGAACAAAGATAACATTGTATAAGGACTTGATATAATATGGATAGAATACATAATCTGATTAAAGCAGCACAAGAGGGTGATAAGGCTGCCTTTGAATGTGTAGTTAATGAAAACATTGGTCTTGTATGGAGTGTTGTCAGGCGTTTTCAGGGAAGGAATATAGATAATGATGATTTGTTTCAACTTGGTTCTATGGGACTTATAAAGGCTGTTAAAAAATTTGATTTTAATTATGATGTTAAATTTTCAACTTATGCCGTACCTATGATAATTGGTGAAATTAAACGTTTTTTAAGAGATGATGGTATTATAAAAGTTAGCCGAGGCTTGAAAGAAACTGCCTTTAAGGCTATGAAAGCGAGAGAATACCTGATTATAAAGAACAATAAAGAGCCCTCTATTGAAGAAATAGCAGAATATATTAATATAGATAAAGAAACCCTTATTATGGCAATAAATTCTTCGAGAGAAGTTGATTCAATAGACAGAAAAATTGAGTGCGATAAGGGTAAAGATATGTCAGTTATTGATATAATTGCTTCAGAAAGTGATAAAAGTGATAAAATTGTCAATAATATTTTGCTTGAGGAAACTTTAAAAAAACTTGAAAAGCGTGAGAAGGATATTGTAATAATGAGATATATTCAGGAACTTACACAAAGTGAGGTTGCTAAAAAAATAGGTGTTTCTCAGGTTCAGGTGTCAAGACTTGAAAAAAAGATTTTGTTAAAAATGAGAGAGTATATGACAGGATAGGAATAATATTTTAAAATTAACAAATACTACTGTGTGTGAAAACACACAGTTTTTTTATTGAAAGTTTTCTAATTAAACGGTAAAACTCTCAGAGTGTGTGTTAAACAGAGCTTAATTTAAAATCACAAATTGTGGGAGTGATGTTGTGGATATTTATATAAAGCCGGACAAAAAAATAAAGCTGACAAAAACAGGTGGTGTATATATTAAAGATATTGCTGATATTTACACTGAAAGCACTATAAAGTCAAGAGTGGAAAAAATAAAAATAATGGAGATAAAAGAAAATAAAAATATGTGCTACCTTGTGTCGGTTATTGATATAATCAATGCCATTGACAAGGCTTTACCGGGTAATACCATAAACAATGTTGGTGAAATGGATACTATTGTTGAATACTCCATACCAAAAAAGAAAAGCAAGGTGTGGCAGTATGTTAAAATTATTTTTGTTGCTCTTGTGCTGTTTGCCGGCTCTGCTACAGCCATAATGAGTTTTCATTCAGATGCTCAGATGGCAACGGTATTTGAAAATTATTATTATATTTTCTTTGGAGAAAGAGTAGAAAATCCTGCAATTATTGACCTGCCTTATGCAATTGGACTGGCTGTAGGCATAATTGTGTTTTTTAACCACATTGGAAATAAAAAACTTACAAGTGATCCTACTCCTATTGAAGTGGAGCTTTCTGTTTATGAAAATGACGTAACTGCCAATATAGTAGATACATTAAACAAGGAGAAAAAAAATGACAATACTTAAAAATTTGATTTTAATACTTTTAGGTATTGGAGGAGGTGCAGTTATATCAGGGGCAGTTTTTGCCTTTATTGCTATTATTGGAGTTGTGCCCAGACTGGCAGAAAAAACAAAGACAAACAGATATATTATTCTTTATGAAAATGCAATTATTGCAGGTGGTATATTTGGCGTGTTTTCAATAGTTTATAATTATTATTTGCCTATTGGTGTTATTCCAACAATGCTTTTCGGGCTTTTTATAGGTATTTTTTACGGCTGTCTTGCGGTTTCACTTGCAGAGGTGCTTAATGTTATACCTATACTTACAAGGAGGACTATGCTTAACAGAGGAATAAAATATTTCATAATTGCTATTGCCTTAGGTAAGGCTTTAGGTGCAATTATTTATTACTGTGTAGATGGCTTTTATAAAATTTAAGGAGTGAATGTATGGGAAAGGAAATAACCAAGGAAAAATACAGCAGTATGGTAAAAAAGGCATCGCCAAACAGTCCCATAGCTGTAAACTGTATTAAGGCTTT
>CABVEG010000293.1 GCA_902497185.1 uncultured Eubacteriales bacterium
ATATTTGGTGTGATTTTTTATAACCACACCAAATATTATACAACCGTATTTTTTTATTTAGTTAAGCAAGGGCGCATACTTAAGCCGCTTATGGCAGTTGTAGACACATTATGCAAAAGTGCCGATGTGGCAGGTGGAAGAATACCACACACACCACCAACAATAAGCATAGTATTAAAACCGATAATAAAGCTGTGATTGCTTCTTATTCTGTCAAAAAGGTTTGTACTAAGCCTTCTTAATGTTATAAGGGTCATTAAATCCTCAGAGAGCAAGGTTATATCAGCAACCTCCCTTGCAATATCAGATGCGGATTTCATAGCAACTGAAACATCTGCAACAGAAAGGGCAGGAGAATCGTTGATGCCGTCGCCTACCATAACTACTTTATGTCCTTCCTTTTTTAAGGAGGCAACAACATTAGCCTTATCCTCAGGTAAAACCTGTGCTCTGTATTCAGTTATACCCAGCTTTTCGCAGGCAGCCTTTGCAGCAGATTCGCTGTCACCCGTAAGCATAATTATTCGCTTAAAGCCTTTCTTTTTAAGGGCTTTAATTACATCAACCGCCTCTTCTCTTATAGGGTCGGTTATACAAATCATACCTACAAGGCTCTTGCCTATTGAAAGATAAAGGGCTGAACAGCCTGCTTCCTCTTTCTTTATTATGCTTTTAATTTCATCACTAATTTCAATTCCTTCATCTTCAAAAAGAAAATGAGAGCTGCCTATCAATGTTCTTTCTCCGTTTAAATGAGTAGCAATACCATGGGCAACAACATATTCAACATCTGCGTGTTCCTCCTCATGGTGTAAGCCTTCAGTTTCTGCCTGATGAACAACTGCTCTTGCTATACTGTGAGGAAAATGCTCTTCAATGCAGGCGGAAATCTTTAAAACACTATCTCTGTCATAGCCGTTAAAGCCTATGATTTTTGTAACCTTAGGACAGGTGTTTGTAAGTGTACCTGTTTTATCAAAGATTATTGTGTCTGCCTGTGCATAGCTTTCAAGATGCTTGCCGCCTTTAACCATAATGTTATAATTAGTTGCTTCACGCATTGCTGAAATAACACAAATAGGTGATGACAGCTTAATTGCACAGGAATAATCTACCATTAAAACAGAAAGTGCCTTGCTTACGTTTCTTGTAAAGGCAAGTGTGCCTAAGGCTGTTAATAGGCTAAAGGGCACAATAGCATCTGCCAGCTTTTCTGCCTTGCTTTGTATTCCTGCCTTGAGTGCCTCGGATTCATCAATCATAGAAACAATTTTTTGTATTCTTGAGTTATCAGGCAATACCTTTACTTTAACGGTAATATTTCCCTCTTCAATTACGGTACCTGCATATACAGAGCTGCCCATATTACGCATAACAGGAAGTGGCTCCCCTGTCATAGATGATTCATTAACAAGGGCCTCACCCTCTGTAACTTCACCGTCAACAGGTATCATTCCGCCTGAGCGCACCCTTATACTATCACCTATATTAATTTGAGATAATGGTATGGAAATATCTTCTTTATCAGTAACAAGCCATACCTTATCTACATTTACAAACAGGCTTTGAGCAAGAGATGCCTTTGCTTTTTTCCGTGTGTAATCTTCAAGCAAGCCTGAAACGCCAAGTAAAAACATTATGGAGTTTGCAGTAGATGTAGAGCCTGATACAATAGATGCTGATATTGAAACAGCATCAAGAACAGCAACATCAAGGCTGCCATTGCCAAGACTTGAAAGTCCTTTTTTAACATAGCCTTTGGCACGGTTTAATGTCAGCAAAAATCTTAAGGGAGCAGGAATAAAGGTTCTGTAGATAAAATTCCTGCCAATCATTTTAAATAATGAATGCTTAAAATTATCGTCAAGTTCTCTTAGCGAGCCTTCATTTTCGTTATCTATTAAAGGTATATCCTTTTTATTTAGGGCAGATATAGTATTTAATATACTATCCCTAAAGCCGTTTTTATAATATACAAGAATACTGCCGTTAATATATGTAACATCGGCTGATAAAACACCCTTTGTATTTAACAGTAATGAAGAAATACCCGATGCCTGTTCTCTTGAAATGTTGCAGCTATTAAGTCTTACTCTAAGTCGTCCGGGCTTATCATAAATGATTTGATGCTTCAAATACATCACCCTCTTTACTCATTGTCCTCTTCAATTTCTGCTTCCTGCATAGCATCATAACAAATATCCTGTGCCTCTTCCTTCATATTTTGAAGTGAAACCTGTGCATCGTGTTTAAGCTTCATACCTTTAGCAAGACCCTGTACACAAGCCTTTCTTGTTTTGTCGCTTTTTAAAATTTTGCCACCGATAATTGCTGTTACGGCGCCACAGGCAAAACAAATAAATTTACAGCTTTTTAAGCATTTTGTTAACATATAAATTCCTCTTTTCCTTAGTATTTGTTAGTTATAGGTAAATTG
>CABVEG010000294.1 GCA_902497185.1 uncultured Eubacteriales bacterium
TGATTTAGAGAAAGGTAAAGATGAAGAGTATGGCTGTATTTACATTACTAATAATATTTTCAGCCTTTTTTAAAAGCTCCTCGTTATTGAGATTGCCTTGCTGATATTTGCCATTTTCCCGAAAATCTACAATTCTGCCCTTTGAATCTATGTTTACATAATATAAATCATTGTTAAGCGTAAGAGCATAGCCACCTCTGTCCACATCATTAAAATATGATATGCTTATATCCTCCGGTATACTTACTCCCAATTTATTTTTAACAAGGCTTATTGCATCAGACTTTTTCATACCACCTGAAATATTGCCCTCAAAGGCTGCAAGATTTTGAACATCAAATCCGGTGGAATCGTCAAAAACTATATTTCTGTTCAACTCGTCATAAGGTATCAGCTTATCAGCCTTTAATGAATAGGTATCAAATTTATACATAAGCTCGCTGTTTGTCATTTTCGTACTGCTGTCATAATTTGTTATGTAGCCGAGTTTAAGCCTGTTTTTCATTTCAGACTTTGCTTCATCAAGGCTATTTAATCCCTTAAAGTCCTTATACTTTGCAATATAAGCCTCCTCCGGATATTCGTATTCTAAAACTCTGTTTGTGTACTTGCCAACAGAAATTTCAATATTTTGATTTGTTTGTATATCGTTATGATAAATCGAGTATAAAAATACATATTTATCTATACCATCTATATGAGAGCCTGTTTCTTTATATTTGTAACTGCTGCTGTCCTGTCCAAAATTCTTTTTTAAAAAGTTATCAGCAGATGCTCTTGCCTCATCTTCGCTATGGAATGCAGTACCTTCCTCATATCCATAACCACCGTTTACGCTATAATAAAGAAGTAACCCTTCATCATTAATATTGACATTTATTTCGTCATTTTCGTTATTAAATTTAATTGTATAAATATCCCCATCTTTTGCAACCTCAAAATCATTATTAAAATCAGCATCACATATATTTTCAACTCTTTTTAAAATATCTTCCTGTGTAAACTTATGCTTTCCGCAAACAGTAATTGTAATAACTGATAATACCATTAAAATAAATGCAATTTTTTTCATAATGATACCTCCAATACCCCTTATTTTTATAACTTAATTATAGCACAAATAATACTGTTTTTAAATATAATTTTTTCCATTGAAAAAACTCAATTTATAGTATAAAATGTAGATAATACAATAAATGGAGGTAATTTATGAAAAAATTATTTTTTACTTTAATATGTACAATGCTTTTTTCTCTGCCTGCTTATGCAGATACCATTATTACTGCCCCCATTGACGGCAGACCAATAAGTAATGAATATCTTGGTAATTTGGCAGATATAGGAAACGACAGCTTTTACAGCGTATCAAAGGAAAATTTGGACTTTTTCTCATCTTACGAGACTGATAATCATTTAGGAAAAAGCGACAAGGTCAGGGAGGAAATTTATACACTGGTTTCCAAAAACAATAATGAACATACAACAGTTATTATAAACACATCTTCCTACATTACAAACGGTCTTGTAGGCAGCCGATGCGGTATTAATTACAATGATTATAAAACAGCCCTTAATGACCTTGAAACACTTGTTACAGACTTTAAAGAGCCTACATATTACGTAAATATATCAATGCCCCGCTCACTGCCCGAAACACGCTTTAACCAAATTTGGTGCAACGATGAAAAACTAAAAGGACTTGGAGCATATTATTTAAAGTACAACAAAGACGCAGAAAACTATGACGAAATAAACAGTAAGTTCAGCTATGTAACTCCAACACAATATATTATGGAGTTCAGCTATGTTTACAACAAGGCATCTGAACTGGGAGAAAGCAAACTTACAGATTGGGAAAAAGACTTCCTCAGCTATTTCAAAAGAAATATAAAAAACAATGCACCATACAAACAGTATGTAGATTACTATATAAGACCTTATGAGGCTACATCACTTATATTTAAGCAGCTTATAAAGCTTCAGCAGGAGGGACTTATATCACAGCTTGTTATAAGTAATGATGACCTACAACTGCCTGATTCTATTACATATTTCTATGGCAAGGGCTGTGACTGGATACAGGCTGAAAACAATTCCCCTGTTAAATACAGCTATGCCAGAACATATATGGAGTCAGGTCCAAGCTCAATACACAGAATTATAACCGATACTTACTCAAAGCAGGAATTGGGCAGAGCCAACACAGGCTCAGGCAAGTATATAAACATTATATACGGCACTGACGAGGTGCCTCAGCTTATTTATGCAAGAGATTATACAAGAAGAAAATATTTAACACCACAGATTACTTTTTCATATAACGATGTAAGTCAGAATGTTGCTACTTTTGATGTTAAGCAACCCGGAAATATAGCCAGAGCAGCCTACAACTTTGTTAAAAGTGATGTAGGCAAATATACTGAAAAC